>NZ_JAOTGC010000001.1:0-252692 GCF_044427445.1 Streptococcus sp. 2020WUSS084
TCGAAATGGATGTTCGTGGAGAATCTAAGCTATTCTTCTGTGACCCAAATCGTTCTGACCAGAAGGGGAGAATCGAGAAGAATCACACACTTATCAGAGACATTCTTCCTAAAGGAAGTTCGTTTGATAACTTGACACAGGATGATATCAACCTGGTTTGTTCGCATGTCAACAGCGTCAAACGAGCTGCTTTCAACGGAAAATCGGCTTATGAACTCTTTACATTTACCTACGGTGAAGAATTGGCAACACTTTTGGGTATCTCTAAAATTGACCCTGAGAACGTCATCCAATCATCTCGATTATTGGATAAATAATCGCTAGTTTTTATCATAAAAATTTATCAAAAATAGAAAGGAACTTGTCCCATCCAAAATTCCAGATAGCTAGAACTTACTTTGAGACGTCTCAGAGCCAGTAACTTTAGTGTACTCTTTTTTTCAACATTTTCAATACTAAAACTCCCTTGAATCAGCAGTTTAGGCAAAAACAGAACTTAGTCTGAGACTAAATTCTGTTGATTTTATGCAGTTTTCTCAAAGTAACTTCTGGAAGGACGGGAACTAGAACTTACTTTGAGAATTTACCCTGGATAGTAGTCATTGTAATTTCCAGTAATATCATTAAAAGCAGAGTTAAACATGCGCATGATTTCAGCAGATTCATTGCTGACGATGGTATTTGTTTCCTTATCCCAAAGGACAGGAACGGTCACACGGCCAGTGTAATTTTGGTCTGCTTTCAAGTAAACTTGATAAAGATAGTCGCTGTTAAAGAGGGAATCCTTGATAACACCAGGTCCATCCGCGAAAGTCCAACCATTTTCCAACATGAGCGGATGGACGATTGACAGGGAAATATGGTCTTCCAACCCCTTCAATTTTCGCATGATTAAGGTCCGACTGGCCCAAGGACAGGCCAAAGAAATGTAGAGATGGTAACGTCCTGATTCAGCCTTAAAACCACCCTCACCTGTCGGGCCTGCTTGTCCATCAGGTGTAATCCAGTTGCGAAATTGTGTTACGGTACGGACAAATTTACCGCCTGTTGACTTGGTGTCATACCATTGATCCACCCATTTGCCATCTTGTAAAAGTCCCATAAAGTTCTCCTTTATTATAAAAAGTAGGAAATCCAAGCAAACTGGATTTCATCTGCAAATATATATCACTAATTAGTATTATAATCTTTTTTCAATCAAAGTCAAGACCTAGGTTTTATGCTAGAATAGAGATATGAGATTGGACAAATGTTTAGAGAAAGCCAAGATTGGCTCGCGTAAGCAAGTTAAAAAACTTTTCAAATCCCAGCAAATCAAGATTAACGGACAAGCAGCTCAAAGCCTAAGCCAGATTGTTGACCCAGAGTTACAAACTATCCAAGTTTCGGGTAAAAAAGTTGCCTTAGAAGGTTCCGCCTATTATTTGCTCCATAAACCAGCAGGTATCGTTTCTGCAGTGACAGACCAGGAGCATCAGACAGTCATCGAC
Organism: Streptococcus sp. 2020WUSS084; assembly: GCF_044427445.1. Classification (NCBI taxonomy): domain Bacteria; kingdom Bacillati; phylum Bacillota; class Bacilli; order Lactobacillales; family Streptococcaceae; genus Streptococcus; species Streptococcus sp. 2020WUSS084. The sequence continues at coordinate 1,491 of NZ_JAOTGC010000001.1, forward strand.
TTGATTTCTCCGCAAGACAGTAGGGAAGGTCTCTACCCAGTCGGTCGCCTGGACAGGGATACCGAAGGCCTAGTCCTCATTACCAACAATGGTCCGCTCGGTTATCGCATGCTCCATCCCAGCCACCATGTGGACAAGGTCTACTATGTGGAGGTAAATGGATGCTTGGCTGAGGATGCTTCAAAATTTTTTGCCTCAGGTGTTACTTTCTTGGATGGAACACGGTGTCAGCCTGCAGATTTGACTGTCTTGGAGGCTTCTTTGGACCATAGCAGAGCGACCATCAAGCTGGCAGAAGGTAAGTTTCATCAGGTCAAAAAGATGTTTTTAGCCTATGGTGTCAAGGTCACTTATCTCAAGCGGATTTCCTTTGGTGGTTTTGAACTGGGGGATTTGGAACGAGGTGCATACAGACAACTCACACCAAATGAAATGGAACATTTATTCACTTATTTTGACTAGAGGAGGATATATAATGAGCATTTATGATTTTACAGTACACAAACAAGATGGAACAGATCAGTCCATGGCTGAGTATCAAGGACAAGTTTTACTTATAGTCAATACAGCGCCAGGTTGTGGATTGGCACCACAATACAAGGAACTACAGGAGCTATATGATAGCTATAAAGACAAAGGTTTTGTAGTGTTGGATTTCCCTTGTAATCAATTTTTAAATCAGGCTCCCGGTTCTGCTGAAGACATCAATCAGACCTGTAGCTTGAATTATGGTACAACTTTTCCTCGTTTTGCTAAAATTGCTGTGAATGGATCTGAAGCTAGTCCGCTATATCGCTATCTTAAGAAAGAAAAATCAACCTTATTAGGAGGTCGAATTGAGTGGAATTTTACCAAGTTTTTGGTAGATAGACAAGGGCGTGTGGTCAAACGATATTTACCAACAACTAGTCCATTAAAACTTAAAGAGGATATTGAACTTTACCTAGAAAAATAACAAGAAGGCTGGAGTCATCTAGCCTTCTTGTTTTAGTAACCACAGAAAATAGGGAGCGCCGATAAGGGAGACGATGATGCCGGTTGGGATGCCTGTTCCGACAAGTAGTACTCGTCCTATGGTATCCGCTAGAAGTAGAATGAAGCTTCCTATTATCATAGTAGCTGGAATGATGACACGATGGTCATTTCCTAACCATTTGCGCACTATGTGACCAGCAATGAGACCAACGAAGGTGATATTACCAACTAAAATGACACTAAGAGAGGCTAGGGCGGTAGCCAATATCAAGGTAATCCGCCTTTCACGCTGTAAGTGGAGTCCCAAAGCCATGGCTGTCTGGTCGTTTAGATTCATAATATTGAGTGAGCGACTTCGACTAAACGTTGCCATCCACACCAATAGAAGAAGAGGAGTATAGATTGCGATAGTTTTCCAATCTCCACCATTTACTCGACCGCTGAGCCACTGGACAATGTATTCCATCTTAAAGTCATCTAATTGGCTGATGATGCTGACCATGATACCAGACAGCATGCTCGAAATTCCAACTCCTGTGATAATTAAGCGTGCAGGATGGATGCCGTACAGCTTCTTACGTGCAATCCAGTAAACTAGAAAAATGCTTAATCCACCGCCCATCATAGCAAATAGAGGCATGAGACTTAATAAGACAGGGCTGATTTTTGAAGAGAGACCGACAAATAGTGCCACAACAAGACCAGCTCCTGCGTTGATTCCTAATATTCCAGAATCTGCCAGAGGATTGCGGGTCAAAGTTTGTAGCAACAAACCCGCCAAAGCCAGAGAAGCCCCTCCGATAATGGATGCGATTATTCTAGGTAAGCGAATTCGCCCAATGATCAGTAGAGTCGATGAACTGGCACGCCCACTCATGATGTCAATGAGATCCGAAAAGGATGAATTGCTATAGCCGATAGATAAGGAAAGTAGGAAAATGACAAATAAAAGGATTAGCAGGAATGTGAATATTTTTAGATAGTTGTGATGTCTTATCAAAAGTGTTTTTCCTTTCTAATCAACCATAGGAAGCAAGGGAGACCAATGATACTGATGACTGCGCTAATGGGAGTTTCAACAGGTGGATTGATAGAACGACAAACCAAATCTACCCAGATGAGGAAACTAGCCCCTGCAAAGGCAGTTAATGGCAAGAGTAGCTTGTAATTTTTCCTTGTAAACATGCGGATAAAGTGAGGAATAATGAGCCCGATAAAAGAAAGTGAGCCCACAAGAGCTACCGCAGAAGCTGAGAGTAGAAGGACAATTCCCAACAAAACCAAGGTCATCAGTAAGGTTCGTTGACCTAGATTTTTAGCAACGGTTTCGTTGAGACTCAGGATGGTCAGCTGATGCGAAAAGAGTTGAGCAAGGATGAGGCCGATGATGATAAGAGGAGCAATGATGGCCAGCATCTTCCAGTTTACCTGTACCAATCCCCCTGCTTGCCAGCCAATCACTGCAGTTGATAAATCAAAGTAGATAGTAATAGCCTGACCAATAGCAGAAAATAGACTTGCTACCATGGCGCCAGATAAAATTAAACGTAGTTGATTGTAGCCTTTTTGCACCTGATAAGCTAGACCAAAGACTAGGCCGGCTGCCAGACAGGAGCCCAGTAAACATATTAATAAAATTTGACTGTAGTGCAAACCACCGAATAGAGCATAGGCAACAATGAGAGAAAGTCCTGCTCCAGCATTGATTCCTAATAAGCCAGGATCGGCAATCGGATTACGTGTAATTCCTTGCATCATTGCCCCAGCTTGGGCCATTGCAGCTCCCACCAAGATGGCGGCTACCATTCTAGGCAAGCGCAAATCGATGATAACATCCTGAGCGGAAGAATCTGTCAGTGGATGCGTTAGGGTTTCTATCAGTTGTTGGTGGCTATAAGAAATAGCTCCAAAGCGTAAACTAAGATAGACTCCAGCTATGAAAGAAAGACAGATGATGAAAAAAACAAGCCAAATATTCTTTGGCTTTGTTTTGGGATAACGAGAACTTACTAGTTTGTTCATATATCCAGTCCTTTTACTGAAGTTTTTGAATTTCTGAGACAAAGGCGTCAATTTGTAAATCTAAAGACATCGGATCGGAGAAGTAGAAAAGGTTATAGTCTATCTCGATGACGTGACCATTCTTTACAGCAGGTAGATTTTTCCAAATATCACTTTCTTTGAGAGAGGCAGCTGCTTCTTTTGTTTTATCATTGACGTTAACAAGGACATAGTCGCCAACATATTCTGGAAGAGCTTCTTGAGATACCCCAAACCAGCCTTCTTTATTGATGATGTCTTCTTGAACCTTTGCAGGAGCGGCAAAACCGAGAGCGCGATAGATTAATTCTCCCCCACGACCAAAGTTATTACCATAAAGGAAGATGTTCTTATCGAAGAAGTCCATGACGGTAAATGTTGAACTTGTATCAATCAATCCTTTCAATTCCTCTTTCGCAGTAGCAACTTTCTTATCCCATTGATCTAACCAGGCTTGTGCTTCCTTTTCTTTTCCAAAAATCTGACCAATATCTGTCAGCATTTTTAAGTAGTCACTCTTTCCATAAGTGATTTCAATAACTGGAGCAATTTCTTTCAGTGTTTCTAAGTTATCATCACCAGCAAATACTAGAATGACATCTGGCTTTTGTGCGGCAATCGCTTCTGTATCTGCCGTTGTCAATTGTGGAACATCCTTTAGTTTGTCTCCAAAGACGGGACTATTTTTCTCTAAATCTAGACTATAGCTAGATACATCAATTCCTAATTGTAAGAGATAGCCTGTGTAAGAGTAAGCAAAGTTGACAACTTTTTTAGGATTTTTTGGAATGTCACCGTGGTAAGTAATGCCTTCAATCTTTGGCATGCTAGACAATTCTACGTCTGTTGAAGAGGAAGAGTTAGAACAAGCTGTTAAGAAAACCAGCCCAACAAATAAACTAAAAATAGCTAAAAACTTTTTCATTTTTTCTCCTTATTATTTTTTTAAATCGTAAGTTAGCAAAATAGGGTAATCTTGACCAGCAACCTGCATCAATTGAGGTTCAATGCTAAAAATGTCCCTCAGTATCTCAGTTGTCATCATATTGGACACAGAACCATGGTAGCGAATATCTCCCTCTTTCATGGCAATCATATAATCTGAAAATCGAGCTGATAAATTGACATCGTGAAGGACCATCACAATGGTTTTCTGTCGGCTTTGATTCAGTTCTTTTAAAAGTTCTAAGACTTCCAATTGATGATTGAGATCAAGATAGGTTGTTGGTTCATCTAAGAAAATGGTATCCGTATCTTGGGCAAGTGCCATCGCAATCCAAACACGTTGCCTCTGACCACCTGATAAATCATCAACTGGTAACCTAGCGTAGGGAGCGGTCTGGGTGACTTCCAAGGCCCAGTTGATTTTCTCTCTATCCTGATCAGTGAGATGTCCCAGCCCATTTTGATGCGGAAAGCGACCATAGGAGACCAGTTCATAAACGGAAATCCCTTCTGTCGCTTCTAAGACCTGAGGGAGCAGGGCCAATTTTTTTGCAACTTCTTTGGTTGGCAGTTGTGAAATGGCTTGTCCATCTAAATAGATAGCCCCTTCTTGAACAGGAATAATCCTTGTCAACGCCTTAAGCAAGGTCGATTTTCCACAGCCATTGGCACCAATGATTGTAGTTATACTTCCTTTTGGAATACTTGTTGATAATTCATCAATGATAATCCGATTGTCGTAAGAGACTTGGATATTTTCCGCTTGAATCGAAGACACAAACTCCTCCTTTCCAGAATATGATTCATTAATAATTTGTTCCGACCAGTATTATATCAAAAAAATTTACCAAAACAAAGAGTTTTCTGAAAATTTTAATTTAATGAGAATCATTATAAAAAAGTCCTTGTTTGTGAACAAGGACCGTATGTTACAAATATTGTTTTGCTACTTCCAAATCACCGTCATAGGCGGCCTTTTCGCCATTGACAATCTGGTAGGCATCGGCTCCCTTGCCTGCGATGATGACGGCATCTTTCGAAGAGCTTGTCTGACTCATGGCTGTGCGAATGGCTTCTTCGCGGTCCAAGATAAAGTTGCTTGGACGGGTCATGTGGTCACGGATTTGTTCAGCAATAGCAGCTGGATCTTCACGGTTGGGATCATCAGCTGTCAGGATCACCTCAACCTGCGGATAGTCATTGAGCAACAGACCGAAGTCCTTGCGACGACTTTCTCCCTTGTTGCCAGGAGCTCCCAGAATCAAAATTACCTTGCCTGTCTGGTGTTCTAAGACGACATCAATCAGCTTCTTGACACTATCGCCGTTGTGGGCATAGTCTACAAAAACCTTGGCACCGTTCTGCTGGGTCAGGACTTCCATACGGCCAGGGACATTGGTTTGGGCAATTCCTGTGTGAATATCTTCCAGACTTGCCCCCAAGCGAAGACAGGCTAACCCAGCTGCGATGGCATTTTCTTGGTTGAAACCACCGATCAGCTGGATGTCGTAATGGCCAGCTAATTTTCCAGTCGCTGTGAAGTCAAAACCTGCTGACTGACTAATCTGGTTTTCAGAAGTCGACCCATAAAAGTCATGGTCTTTGGAGCTGACTTGGTTTTTCACCACCTCAAAATGGTCCATTCCAGCATTGACAATAACCGCTCTGCTATTGTCCATCAAAAGCCGCTTGTGGTAGAAATAGTCCTCAAAAGTCGGGTGCTCAATGGGGCCAATGTGGTCGGGGCTGATGTTGAGGAAGACGCCGACGTCAAAGGTCAGCCCGTAAACCCGCTTGACCAAGTAAGCCTGACTGGACACCTCCATAATCAAGTGGCTCATGCCGTTTTTGACCGCCTCCGCCATCATGGCAAAGAGGTCCAGACTCTCAGGGGTGGTCAGGGCAGACTTAAAGAAAGTCTCACCGTCCAGAGTGGTATTCATGGTCGAAAGCATGGCAGGCTTGTGGCTCTGTTTGAGAATGTTAAAAGCAAAATAAGCCGCCGTTGTCTTACCCTTGGTACCGGTAAAAGCCAGGAGTTTGAGCTGTTTCTGGGGATGACCATGGAAATCCATGGCAATCAGGCTCATGGCCTGCTTGATGTCTCGGACGATGATGGCAGGAATGCCAACTTCATAGTCGATTTCAGACACGTAAAAAGCCAGACCAGCCTCAATAGCTTTTTCCAGAAATTCCTTCTTAAAGGCCAAACCCTTGGCAAAAAAGAGGGTTGTTGGGCTAACAGTCCGGCTGTCATAGCTGAGAGCGTCAAACTGGACATCCGTCCATGTGCTGTCAGTCTGGTCATTCTGTTTGATATGGCAGAAGTTAGCATCCGCCTTCAATATTTCTAATACACGTTCAATTGTAATCATGCTTCTATTGTAAACCTATCGAGGATATTTGACAAGTCTGGGATATGTAAATAGTGGGTATTTTGACCGTAAATTTGAATGAATATGACATTTCGTCCTGAAGCAAATTTGTGCTATAATAGAGGGGACTGAAAAGGAGAAGATTATGTTTTATTCTTATCTACGAACACTATTAACATTCTTGTTGTGGGCCATCAATGGCAATATTCACTATCATGATAGAGAGAAGATTTTGCCACAGGAGGAAAATTATATTCTTATCGCTCCGCACAAAACCTTCTGGGATCCAGTCTTTCTTGGCTACGCAGCTGCTCCCAAGCAGTTCATCTTTATGGCTAAAAAAGAACTCTTCAAGGACCGCGGTTTTGGTTGGTGGATTTCAAAATGTGGAGCCTTTCCAATTGACCGTGACAATCCTGGCATGGCAGCCATCAAGTATCCAGTTAACATGTTGAAAAAAAGTGACCGTTCGCTGGTCATGTTTCCTTCTGGAAGTCGTCATTCATCTGAGCTAAAAGGTGGTGTGGCGGTCATTGCCAAGTCAGCCAAGGTCAAACTCATGCCAGCTACCTATGTGGGTCCTATGACTATCAAGAGGCTCTTGGCTGGTGAGCGAATCGATGTGGCTTTTGGAAATCCTATCGATGTTTCGGACATCAAGCGTATGGATGATGCAGGTACAGCAGAAGTAACTAGCCGAATTGAGGCTGAGTTCAAACGCTTAGATGATCATGCGGCATCTTTCCAAACCAAGAAAAAACCGAATATCTTGACCTATATCTACCGTATCCCAGTTCTTTTGCTGGTTGCTCTTATCCTGGGATTGACCTATGCCTTTAGCTATATTGCCAGCTTCTTCTGGCAACCAAGTACTCAGTTGGATAAAAAATAAGTAAATGAAACTCGCAGCTTGCGGGTTTTTTGTATTTTTTACGAACTATATAGGTGGAGGTAATTTATGGATACGATTAAAACTTATATAGAAATGCTTAAAGAATACAAGTGGCAAATTGCTCTGCCCGCAGTGGCTGGCTTGCTAATGGCGACGTTCTTAATATTCAGTCAACCAGCCAAGTCTGACCAGACAGGACTGACAGATTTTCCGCAGACCGCACAAACTTCTAGTAGCTCTGACTTGGTCGAGGAAACCAGTACAGAAGCAAGTGAAGAGCCCAGCCAGCTGGTCGTTGATGTCAAAGGAGCGGTAGTAAAACCAGGGCTCTACACTTTAGAAGCTGGTGCGCGTGTCAATGATGCAGTTGAAGCAGCTGGCGGCTTGACCAGTCAGGCAGAGCCCAAGTCTATCAATCTGGCTCAGAAGCTCAGCGACGAAGCGGTGGTCTATGTGGCCGATAAGGATGAAAATATCTCGGTGGTTGCCAGTACGACTGCCAGCTCTGCTATGTCCCAAGACGAAAAAAATACCAGTCTAGTCAATCTGAATACGGCGACTGAGGCCGATTTGCAGACCATTTCTGGTATTGGTGCCAAGCGAGCGACGGACATTATCGCCTATCGTGAGGCCAACGGTGGCTTCAAGTCGGTGGATGACCTCAACAATGTGTCGGGCATCGGCGACAAGACTATGGAAAGCATCCGGCCTTATGTCACGGTTGAGTAAGCTCCCCTGCCAGCCCATCCACTTGGCCATCTTAGCAGTGGCGGCCTACTTTGTAGTCCACTCTTTTTCTCTCTTGACAATGGGCCTATTCAGTTTGGTGTTAACTGTCTTTGGTGTTCGGCAAGGTAAGACAGTTTTTCTCAAAACGCTGCCGCTTTTAGCCCTATGTGGTCTGGTTTTCGGATGCCAGAAGGTCCAATGGGAGCGGGCAGACCAGTCAGCCCCAGAGCAAGTCACAACTGTGCAGGTCATTCCAGATACTATTGACATTAACGGGGACAGTCTGTCCTTTCGCGGTCGGGCTGACGGACAAATCTATCAGGTGTTTTACAAATTAGCCAGTCAGGAGGAGCAGGCTTATTTTCAAAAGCTGGCAGACCTGGTCCAGCTAGAAGTGGAAGCAGAGGTCAGCCTGCCAGCTGGTCAGCGGAATTTCAAGGGTTTTGATTATCAGGCCTATCTGAAAACACAGGGCATCTACCGAACAGTCAAGATTACGGCAATCAAGAAGATTGTCCCTGTCCAGTCTTGGAATGTCTTTGACTGGCTATCAAGCTGGCGGAGGCAAGCCTTGGTCTATGTCAAAACCAATTTTCCGGCTCCCATGAGCCACTACATGACAGGGCTCTTGTTTGGGGAGCTTGATAGTGATTTCGACCAGATGAGTGACCTCTATTCTAGTCTAGGAATTATTCATCTCTTTGCCCTGTCTGGTATGCAGGTGGGCTTTTTCATCGACAAGTTTCGTTGGATTTTGTTGCGTCTGGGCTTGACCAAGGAAGCCGTAGATAAGTTGCAGATTCCCTTTTCACTTTTTTATGCTGGTTTGACAGGTTTTTCGGTGTCGGTGGTGCGGTCCTTGGTCCAGAAAATTCTGGGTAATATGGGCTTGCGGAAGCTGGATAACTTTGCGGTGTCGGTCTTTGTCTGTCTGCTGATTCTGCCCCGATTTCTGCTGACAGCTGGCGGTGTCCTGACCTTTACCTATGCTTTTTTGCTGACGGTTTTTGATTTTGAGGACTTGGGGCAGGTCAAAAAGGCTGCGGTGGAAAGTCTCAGTATTTCGCTGGGAATTTTGCCGGTGCTTATGACCTATTTCTATGCCTTTCAACCTCTATCTATCCTCTTGACTTTTGTCTTTTCCTTTGTCTTTGATGTCCTGCTCTTGCCAGGTTTGTTGGTCATTTTTCTCTTGTCGCCTCTGGTCAAGATTACTTGGATCAACGGATTTTTCGTCTTGATGGAAAAAATCATTGTCTGGGTGGCAGATTTGGGATTGCGGCCTTGGATACTGGGCAAGCCGTCTGAGCTGGTCCTCTTGCTTTTGCTGGTCAGCCTCTTCTTGCTCTACGATTTCCACAGGAGAAAGAAATGGCTTCTAGGACTGAGCTTGGTCCTCGCTCTGCTATTTTTCATCACCAAACACCCGCTGGAAAACGAGGTGACGGTGGTGGACATCGGGCAGGGGGACAGCATCTTTTTGCGGGATATGCGGGGGCGGACGGTCCTGATTGATGTGGGCGGTCGGGTCGATTTTGCGACCAAGGAAGCGTGGCAGGAGCGGTCTTCGCAGGCAAATGCAGAGCGGACTTTGATTCCCTATCTGCATAGTCGGGGCGTGGACAGGATTGATAGTTTGGTCCTGACGCACACCGATACAGACCATGTAGGCGATGTGCTGGAAGTGGCTAAGCAGGTGCAAATTGGTCGGATTGTCGTATCACCAGGAAGCCTGACGGTGCCTGACTTTGTAGCGACCTTGAAAGAAATCAATGTGCCTGTTCATGTGGTAAAAGTGGGTGACCGCTTGCCGATTTTTGACTCCTATCTGGAAGTCCTCTATCCAGATGGGACAGGAGACGGTGGCAATAATGACTCCATTGTCCTTTACGGTCGCTTGTTGGAAACCAATTTCCTCTTTACAGGGGACTTGGAGCAGGGGGAATTGGACTTGATAGAAACCTATCCTAATCTGCCTGTCGATGTCCTCAAAGCCGGTCACCATGGTTCAAAAGGCTCTTCCTATCCAGAATTTTTAGACCATATCGGTGCCAAGATTGCCTTGGTATCTGCAGGAGAAAATAACCGCTACAAGCACCCTCACCAAGAGACCTTGGATCGATTTGACAGTCGGAATATACAAGTCTATCGCACAGACCAGCAAGGAGCTATTCGCTTTCGAGGTTGGAGGGAGTGGAGGATTGAAACGGTGAGGAGGTAAAATGATAAATCCTATGCACTTATGGTTCTATAGTTTCAAAGTTTATGTGCTCGCTGCCTTATCTGGCTATATTCTGCATTATGTTACTACGCCAGCTTCTGTTAACGACTTCAAAGAGGTTGCTGCCTTATTGGAAATCTGCTAACAATCTGTGATTGTAGCAGATTTGGGCTATCTCAGTCAGCAGTCTTGCTCATTCCATTGTATTTCAAATAGTCTATATTTTGAATTTAAGAATTGATTTTCATTTCTTTTCATTAAATATTGAAATCGTTTTCGAATTTATGGTATAATAAAGTATGATTTACCAAAGGAGGAAGTCCTATGTCTGTTAAAGATTTTATGACCCGTAAAGTTGTTTATATTTCACCAGATACAACCATTGCACACGCTGCAGATATTATGCGTGAACAGGATTTGCACCGTCTACCTGTTATTGAAAATGATAAGTTGGTTGGTTTGGTCACTGAGGGAACGATCGCAGAAGCTAGTCCATCGAAGGCAACTAGCCTATCTATTTACGAGATGAACTACCTTTTGAATAAGACTAAGGTCAAGGATGTGATGATTAAGAATGTTATCACAGTCTCAGGTTATGCTAGTCTTGAAGATGCTGCTTATCTCATGTATAAAAACAAAGTGGGGATTCTTCCAGTTGTTGACAACGGTCAACTATATGGGGTCATTACTGATCGTGATATTTTTGCAGCTTTTCTTCATGTCTCAGGTTATGGAGAAGAAGGAGTACGCGCTCGGTTCCTTGTTGAAAATAAGGCAGGGGAGTTAGAAAAAATTATTCGATTGGTGGCAGATAAGGATTATAATATTGTATCTACTGTGCAACTTGCTACCAAGTCTGGAAAAGTTGTCATCGAAGTGCAGATTGACGGAAAAGTTGATGTTGAGGAAGTTCGAACTCTTTTCGAGGGTGCAGGTATCCAAGTGGATAGCTTGGTTCCGACTGTTGCTAAAAATATTTAAAAACCGAGATTTCTCGGTTTTTTTCTTTAGCTATCATTCTAGTATTTTAGGGGAATGTGATATAATAAAGTATATCACGTATGAGGAGGCTCTATGGGGCACAAATATAAAAAGTATAAGAAATATGGTAAAAATAATTCAGGACTTGTGGCCCTCCTTGTTTTATTGGCAATCGGTTTTGTCATGAGTTTCTGGTATATCTTATTGCCCATTGGACTTTTAATTGGCTATTTTTACAAGAGAGAGGCTATCCAGCGTTTTTTGAATAGAGATTCTATAAAACGCTTGCAGGTATTAGCGCTATCTATTCGTTCGGGCTATGAAAAGCATCAAGAGCTCTTGGTGGAAAAGGGTGAGGATAAGGTTGTGTTACAGTTGCGAAGCAGACTGTTAGGACAATTATTTGAATTAGATCAGCTCTATCAAAAAGTTGGAAAATATCTGAATGGATATGAAAGTAAAGAAGTTGTAGATACCTTGCAACTAAAATATCATTTAAAACTGCCAGAAGCTAAAACAGAAGAAAATACTGACACACAGGTTTCTACTGGTGCTAATGCTGCGATGGATGAACAAGGCATGATAGCGGATTTAGCTCCTGAAATTCTAGAAACCTATTGTAATATTCAAAGAGACAATCTTGTTATTTTTGAAAAGCTGGAAAAGGCGACAGATAAGCGGGAAGAATTGACAGCTATCCATGAGGCCAATATGAATCGGTTTAATGATATTTTACAGGGGTATTTGAAAATCAAAAAATCACCGAAAGATTATTTTAACGCAGAAGAACGATTGGTGCAGGCAAAATCAGCCATGGAAATGTTTGATAAGGATTTGGATGATACCATCAAACAATTTAACGAAGCGGATATGAAAGATTTTGAAGTCAGTCTGCGTATGATGAAAAGAGAAGAGGAATAGAGAAGATGTCAGGATTTAATTTCGATATTGATCAGATTGCTAATAATAGTTTATCAACCAAAGATAAGACAACAGAGCTTATTCAAGCGACTCCGACTGGAGATAATTCAAAAGTGTCTTTTTTGGCACAGTTGACACCGGAACAACAAACAGGTATTCGTGCCAAGGCTCCCCAATTGGTGGATAATTTCTTAGCTAATCAAAATGCCCTCTTGGATTTTGGTAAGGAAGCGGTAGAAGAAGTCAATGCCACGGTCAATCACATTTTGTCAGAACAGAAGAAGATTGAAATTCCACAGGTGGATGAGCTTTTGGCCAATACCAACCGTGAATTGAATGGTTTTGTGGCTAAGTATAAGGACATTTCCACAACTGCTGAATTAGAAAAGAAACCAGGTTTCTTCCAACGCCTGTTCAAGCAGACCAAAAATGATTTGCAGGAATTTTATTTTGATTCGCAGACCATTGAAAAGAAAATGGATAGCATGGCAGCCAGTGTGGTCAAGCAAGAAGAGGTGTTGGCGCGCAATATTGTTTCTGCAGAGCTTTTGATTGAAAATAATACCAAGTCTATCGAGAATTTGGTTGGGGTCATCGCCTTTATTGAAGCGACTGGTCAGGAAGCTGCAGAGCGTGCAAAATTGGCACAAGAAAACCTCGCAACTTTAGTACCGACTACAGTCGATTATCAAGTAGCTTCTGAGAAGTTGGCACGTGTAACAGAGGTTGCTAATATCCTCGAACAACAACATTCTGAGTATATGAGTCGCTTGTATGTCGCGTGGACAACGACACCGCAGATGCGTAATCTGGTCAAGGTTTCTTCGGATATGAAACAGCGCCTTGGGATGTTACGTCGCAATACTATTCCAACAATGAAATTGTCCATTGCACAGTTGGGCATCTTACAACAATCTATCAAGTCTAGCCAGACGGCAGATGCGATTGTCAATGCTAATAATGCTGCCCTTCAAATGCTTGCGGATACATCAAAAGAAGCCATCCCGATGATGGAACGCACAGCTCAGAATCCGACCCTTTCAGTAGCATCTGTTACCAAGTTGGCAGAAAGTTTGGTTGCCCAAAATAATGGCATTATTGCAGCTATTGATGAAGGGCGTCAGAAACGTCGGGAGTTGGAAGCAGCTATTGTACGATCTGCAGAGACTATCAATGATTCTGTTAAGCTACGCGATCAAAGAATCATTGCTGCTTTGCTGGAGCAAGGAAAAGAAGCACAGTCTGAGGCAGAGCAACCACTTGAAACCAATCCATAATATAAAACCTGCAGTTCAGCGAAACTGCAGGTTTTATTTAATGGCGTTCTATTGGTTTTTTATCTCGATCTAAAGTAAAGCCCTCACCGAGTACTTCATGTGCGTCTGTAATGGTGATAAATGCATGGGGGTCAATGCGATGAATAAGCTCCTTCATCTCTTGGAGCTGGCTCTTATATATGACTGAGTAAATCATGTTGACATCGGCTTTGCTGTAGAAACCTTGTGCTTTGATAAAGGTGACACCACGCTCGATTTCACAATCAATAGCCTGAGCCAATTGGTCAGATTTTTGGGAAACAATCATAACTCCCTTGCTACCATATCCGCCCTCCGTGACAAAATCAATAACCTTGGAAGCAATAGCAACCATCATTAAAGTATATAGAACTGTTCGGAGGTCTTTAAAAACAATAACAATCAGAGTTAGGATGAGGATATCAACTGCAAGAATGATTTGTCCAATGGAGTAAGGTAGGAATTTATGACCGATACGAGCAATAATATCGCTTCCCCCAGTCGTTCCGCCAGCACGGAAGATGGTTCCTAATCCTAGTCCCATAAGAATCCCACCAAGGATACTAACGAGTATCAAATCCTGTTGTAGATTGATTGAAAAATGGATTTTTTCAAAAATGGCCAACCAAAAGGTAACGCTAAAGGTTCCTAAGATACTGAGATAGAGAGTCTTCTTTCCGAGTATTTTCCACCCGAGGATGAACAATGGAATATTAATCACAATGTTCATTATCCAAGGTTGAATATGAAAAAGGTAGTAAATAATCAGCGTCAATCCAGTCGCGCCACCCTCGAATAGACGGTTGGGCATGATTAAATAATTTAGCCCAAAGGCAAATAGCCCTGCACCAAGCAAAATAAGTAAAATATTTTTCAAACGAACCATAAGCATCTCCGAATATGTGTATATATCAATTTTAAAAGATTTTCTCCTTAAAAACAAGTCAATTTTCAAGTGATTTTTTGACTAATTTTTGGTAAAATGGAATGAATATCTAAGAACCAGTCTTCACAAGTGAAGTGCTGAACTGTGCATACTGGTACTAAGAGCGAGGGAAAGATGAGAAACGGTTTTTTTATTACATTTGAAGGTCCAGATGGGGCAGGGAAAACGACGGTATTGCAACAGTTATTGCCAGCCTTGCAGGAATTGGGGCCAGAAGTAGTCACAACTAGAGAGCCAGGTGGGGTGGCTATTGCAGAAGAAATTCGCAATATTATTCTGAATCCTGCAAATACAGCGATGGATGATAAGACGGAGCTGTTATTGTTCATTGCAGCGCGACGTCAGCATTTGAAAGAGAAGATTCTTCCACCCTTGGCACAGGGGAAATTGCTCTTGATTGATCGTTTTATCGATTCCTCTATTGCCTATCAAGGATTTGGACGGGGCTTGGATATAGATGATATTCATTGGCTTAACCAGTTTGCAACAGATGGTTTAAAACCAGATTTAACTCTCTATTTTGATATTGATACAGAAGAAGGGCTGGCTCGAATTGCCCGCAATGCTGACCGTGATGTGGATCGCTTGGATATGGAAAAAGCAGATATGCATAGACGGGTGCGTCAAGGCTATCTTAGTATTTTAGAGCAGGAACCAGAGCGGTTGGTAAAGATTGATGCCAGTCAGCCACTAGAGGCTGTTGTTGCAGATGCTCTGGCGGTCATTAAGAAACGGTTTGCAGAAAGAACATGAAGATTGAAGAACTTAGAAACTTACAACCCAGTGTATTTCAACGTTTTGTGACAATTTTAGAGCAGAGACGTTTGGCACATGCCTATCTATTTTCAGGTGACTTTGCTAGTTTTGATATGGCAATTTTTCTCAGTCAATCGTTATTTTGTCAGGAGAAAGAAGGCGTCCTTCCTTGTCAGAAGTGTCGGTCCTGTCGTCTAATTGAAGCAAATGAGTTTTCAGATCTTACTGTTATTGCACCGCAGGGAAATGTTATCAAAACAGATACGATACGTGAATTAGTTAAGAATTTTTCACAATCTGGATTTGAATCCAATAAGCAGGTTTTCATTATTCGTGATGCTGAGAAAATGCACGCTAACGCAGCCAACTCTTTGCTAAAAGTGATTGAAGAACCTCAGTCAGCCATTCACATCTTCTTATTGACCAATCAGGAAGAAGCTGTCCTTCCTACTATCAAGAGTCGGACACAGATTATAGGTTTTCCTAAAAATATTCCGGCCATGGAGCGAATGTTAGAAGAGGAGGGCTTGTTAAAAACACAAGCGAATCTCTTAGCTCAACTGGTTTCAAGTCAAGAAGAAGCGAAAAAGTTAGCAGAAAATAAAAACTTTTTAGATTTGATGGGACAGACAAGGAAATTTACAGACTTGCTCTTGGTGGAGCCTACACGTGCTTATTTGCAAGTTGGAATCCTAGTGTCTTTAGCTGTGGAAAAAGCTGAGCAGGGACGTTTGTTTGACCTTCTGAGTCTGATATTATCTGAGAAAATGATGGAATCGGCAAACGTACGTGAAAAAATGGATGCTGTTCTTAAGGCTAAGAAGATGTGGCAGGCAAACGTAAGTCTACAAAATAGTCTAGAGTATATAACTCTGTAAAATAAAAGAAAGGGAGATAATGGATAAAAAAGAAATTTTTGATGCCCTAGATGATTTTTCGCAGAATCTTCTAACCACGTTGGCAGAAGTGGATGCTATCAAAAAGCATTTACAGGGAGTTATTGATGAAAATACGACCCTCCGCTTGGAAAATTCCAAGTTGCGCGAACGTTTGGAAAAAGAAGATAAGACAGGCCATAAATCTTCCAACTTTGGTAAGGAGAATTTGGAGAATATTTACGAAGATGGTTTCCATATTTGTACCTTCTCTTATGGTCAACGTAGGGATAATGATGAACCTTGTATGTTCTGTGTGGAATTATTGAATCGAGATTAGGATGAAAGTACAAAAATCATTTAAGGGACAGACGAGTTTTGGGACTTTATATCTGGTGCCAACGCCTATTGGAAACTTACAGGATATGACATTCCGAGCTGTTCAGACCTTGAAAGAGGTGGATATAATTGCAGCGGAAGATACGAGAAACACAGGCCTCCTACTCAAACATTTTGAAGTAGAAACCAAGCAAATGTCTTTTCATGAACACAATGCCCATGAAAAAATTCCAGTTTTGATTGATTGGCTCAAATCTGGTCAGTCCATTGCGCAAGTTTCTGATGCAGGCCTGCCTTCCATTTCGGATCCTGGTCATGATCTGGTACGGGCAGCGATTGCGGAAGATATTCCTGTTGTAGCACTTCCAGGAGCATCGGCAGGAATTACAGCTTTGATTGCATCTGGTTTGGCACCCCAGCCACATATTTTTTATGGATTTTTACCGAGAAAAGCGGGACAACAAAAAGAATTTTTCCAAGAAAAAAAGACCTATCCTGAGACGCAAATTTTCTATGAATCTCCATATCGTGTGGTAGATACCTTAAAAAATATGTTAACAGTTTATGGTGATCGTCAGGTAACGGTTGTTCGAGAATTGACCAAGTTATACGAAGAATACCAGAGAGGAAGCATTTCCGAATTACTAGAGTATTTGGAAGAAAATCCACTTAAGGGAGAATGCTTGATTATTGTCGAGGGTGCTGGTGAGGAAGTCTATCCTTCTGCTGATGAAGTGGACTTGAAGGCTGAGGTAGAAAGGGAAATTGCAAGTGGCATAAAACCTAATCAGGCTATCAAAGAAGTGGCCAAACGCTACCAACTCAAAAAACAAGAAGTATACGATATATATCATGGACTAGGTTAAGACCTAGTTTTTTGTATATTTATGCAAGCTTATACTCTTCGAAAATCAAAATTATCCGTTGTCAAGAGCCTTGATGAGTGAAAAGCTCCAGTGGATCTTTTCAGTCTGTTACCTTGAAATGAGAAAGTAACAGAGTTCTATCTTTGGCTTAATGACGCGAACACAGTTCTCTATACTTCCAGCCTTCAACTATATCCCAGCTAAGCTACTTTTGATTTTTATTGAGTAATTAATAGGCAGATAACAATTGGCGATACTCCCCAAACAGTCAAATCTGGTCATAAAATTTTCATTGAAAACTGATAAATCCCTGTGAGGCAAGCGCCTTCGTTTATGGCTAAAAGTAAGAGGAGCTTTAGAAAGTAGAATAAATATAAGAAATCCGAATATTTTTACAAAATAATCATATTTTATGGAATTGTCTGAATATTTGTGATATAATGAACAGACTAACTTAATGGAGGGATTTTATGACAATCTACAACTTCTCTGCAGGTCCTGCAGTATTGCCAAAACCAGTACTTGAACGCGCCCAAGCTGAATTCTTGGACTACAATGGTTCGGGAATGAGCGTTTTGGAGATGTCGCATCGCTCCAAGGACTTCGATGATATTATAAAAGGTGCTGAAGCAACGCTTCGTGAATTGATGGCCATTCCAGATAATTACAAGGTTATTTTCTTGCAAGGTGGAGCTTCTTTGGAATTCACAATGATTCCCCTCAACTTCGCTCAAGGCAAGAAAGCCTACTATCTTGTAGGTGGCTCATGGGGTAAAAAAGCCTATACTGAGGCTGTGAAGCTGTCTAAAACAATTGCCTTTGAACCAATTTTGCTTGGATCAACTGAAGATATTACCTATGCAGAATTGCCAACCTTCGATAAAAATGATATTGATCCAAGTGCAGCCTATGTGCATTTGACAACAAATAACACTATTGAAGGAACAGCAGTTTATGATATTCCTGACACCAATGGTGTGCCAGTCATTGCTGACATGTCTTCAAACATCTTAGCGGCTCGCTATAATGTTGAAGATTTTGCCATGATTTATGCTGGTGCTCAGAAAAATATTGGTCCTGCTGGTGTGACGGTGGTGATTGTTCGTGAGGACTTCCTCAATGATCAACCAATGCTTTCAAGCATGTTGGACTACCGTATTCAAGCAGAAAATGACTCTCTTTATAATACGCCACCAGCTTATTCTATCTATATTTCTAAACTCGTCTTTGAATGGGTAAAAGAAATTGGTGGTGTTGATGAGATGGAGAAAATCAACCGTGAAAAATCTGGTTTGCTTTATGACTATATCGACCAGTCTAATTTCTATACAAACCCTGTTCGCAAAAAAGAAGAGCGTTCAGTAGCAAACATTCCATTCGTGTCACCAAGTGAAGAATTAGATGCTAAATTTGTCAAAGAAGCAACAGCAGCTGGTTTTAAAAACATCAAAGGTCACCGTTCAGTAGGTGGGATGCGGGCGTCGCTCTATAATGCTTTCCCACGTCAAGGTGTGGTTGAATTGATTGAATTCATGAAAAAATTTGCAGCGGAGAATGTTTAATGGAAATTAGATTAGCACATCCAAATGAGATGGAGGCTATTGTCAATATTCTTGAAGATGCTCGTGCATTTCTAGCAACCTCCGGTATCAATCAATGGCAGGGAGAGTATCCTAATAAAGAGAATATTTTTGATGACATTCTTTCTGGCAGAGGTTACGTTGGTCTAGTTGACGGTAAGGTGGCAGCTTATGCCGCCGTTCATCGTGGTCAAGAAGCAGAATATGAGGCCATATATGAAGGAAAATGGCAGCACAATCATCCTGTATATACAACATTTCATAGAATTGCAGCAGCTGACGAATTTCGTGGTCAAGGAATCATACAAACTTTTTTGCAAGGTTTAATTGAAGGTCAAAAAGGACCGGATTTCCGCTGTGATACCCACGAGCAGAATAAGACAATGCAGCACATTCTAAAAAAATTGGGCTATGTCTATTGTGGTAAAGTCCCAATAGATGGAGAACGTCTAGCCTATCAAAAAATCAAGCAAAAGAGCGAGCGGAGTCTTTACCAGGAAATCAGTGAAGACGACCGTTGGTTACTCGGAAATAATTAATGAAATAAAGAAAGAAAAGGCGGCAGCTATTCCGCCTTTTTAGGTAAAAATAAATGGTATTTAGCGTACGTACTTTTAACAATATCAATCAAATTGGTCTTAAGGAATTAGGCAATAAATTCCAGATTGACGGAGATCATGCAGCAAATCCAGATGCCTTTATTATTCGATCTGAAAATTTGCATGGATTTGATTTTCCTGAAAATCTAAAAGCTATTGCCCGTGCTGGTGCAGGGACTAACAATATTCCAATCGAAGAGGCAACAGAGAAAGGTATTGTTGTCTTTAACACTCCAGGTGCCAATGCCAATGCCGTAAAAGAGGCAGTCATTGCTTCCATCCTCTTGTCAGCACGTGACTATATCGGAGCGACTGCATGGGCAAATACATTGTCAGGAGATGATGTACCTAAGCAGGTTGAAGCAGGTAAGAAGCAGTTTGCTGGGACAGAAATTTCAGGTAAGACTCTTGGTGTTATCGGACTTGGTGCTATCGGTGCGCGTATTGCCAACGATGCCCGCCGTTTGGGAATGAATGTTCTCGGTTACGATCCTTATGTATCAGTAGAAACTGCATGGACCATTTCAAGCCATGTCAAACGCGTGGATGACTTGAAAGAAATCTTTACCAATGCGGATTACATTACTGTTCATGTTCCTTTGACAGATAAGACACGAGGACTCTTCAATGCGGATAGCTTTGGTCAAATGAGAAAAGGAACAACCTTGATAAACTTTGCCCGAGGTGAATTGGTTAATAATGCTGATTTGTTTGAAGCAATTGAGGCAGGAGTTATCAAGAACTATATCACGGATTTTGGGACAGAAGAAGTGCTCAACAAGGACAACATTATCGTCTTCCCGCACGTTGGTGGGTCAACAGAGGAAGCAGAGCTCAACTGTGCCATTGCTGCTGGTCAGACCATTCGTCGTTTTATGGAGACGGGTGAAATTATCAACTCAGTTAACTTCCCAAATGTGAAACAATTCCTAGATGCACCGTATCGTATTACCTTGATTAATAAGAATATTCCTAATATGGTGGCAACGATCACAACGGCTGTATCTGAGTTGGGAATCAATATCGATAATATCATCAATAAGTCTAAAGGTGACTATGCCTATACTTTACTTGATTTGGATGAAGGGGATAAAGTGAAAATTGAGCAGTTGGTTGCTAAATTTGAAGCAACGGATGCAATTGTCAAAGTGCGTGTCATTCAGAATAAAAACTAATCATGCTGTATAAACAAGTCTATCACAGTCCACTTGGCTCCATGTCATTAATTGCTAGTGATAAGGGATTAAGAGGGGCCTGGTTTGAGGGACAAAAATATTTTGAACGAGGCTTGAATGAGAAAGCTATTTTAGCCTCCCATCCCATTTTAGACCAGACAGCTCGATTGCTTGACCAGTATTTTTCAGGGGATCAGGTGGACTTTTCAAACCTTCCATTAGAAGCTGTGGGAACAAATTTCCAAGAGCATGTCTGGCAATTATTGAAGATTATTCCGATGGGTCAGACGATTACCTATGGACAACTGGCTCAGCAACTGGGCCTTCGTTCTGGTCAGGCAGTAGGAGGAGCAGTTGGGCGTAATCCTTATTCTATTATTGTTCCTTGTCACCGAGTTCTCAATCAGAAAGGACAGTTGACAGGTTATGCAGGTGGACTGGATAAGAAAATCTGGCTCTTGCGACATGAGAATCCAGAATTTGAGGTGAAAGATGATTTTATTTTATGAGTATCCAAAATGTTCGACTTGCCGAGTAGCAAAGGCGGAGCTGAAGAGTTTGGGATTGGAATTTGAAGCTATTGACATTAAGTCAACACCGCCTAGTGCTGAAGAGCTAAAAGCTTGGATGGAGGCGACGGGACTAGAATTGAAAAAGTATTTTAATACTTCTGGGAATAGCTATCGTGAACTAGGTTTGAAAGATAAGTTTGATAGTCTTAGCTTGGAGCAGGCACTTAATCTTCTAGCTAATGATGGTATGCTGATTAAGCGTCCCCTACTAATTCAGGATGGTAAAATCTTACAGATTGGCTATCGAACAAAATACGAAAATCTCGGTTTATAAGCCGAGATTTTGTTTATTATAGCGCATATTCTATTGAAATATATTCATGATGTTTTTTCAAAAGATAGAGCATCTGAGGCTTATCTTCTAAGAGTTTTTGGATAATTTCGTGATGGACATTGTGGAGATTGATTTTAACGCGAATCTTCATGCCTTGTTTGAAAATATGGATTTCGACATCATTGCTATCTTCCTTTAAGTAAGGCTCCAATAGCTGATAGATAGAATCATGTATCTCAGGGAAATGGATTGTTCCGTTGGCAAGTTCCTTGAATGATGCTACCAATAAATTCCAAGGTTCCTTAAATGAAATGATTGCTAGTGCTAGTGTCAAAAAGAAGTCGCCAGTATAATGCAGAAAGCCGAACCAAGAGTTGATAGGAACAAGATAGAGCAGAAGAATTGCAATTCCAATTGCACCTGAAATGAGTCCGTCTACAAGGTTGCCTTTTGCTTCTGCTAATATGATAGTAGACAGATGATTGACTTTGGTACTCATATGACGGTTGTATAGGTAAAGCCCCATACAGACAAAAAACATGGTTATGGTATAAGGGAGAACGGGACCAGTAGTCATTTGATGACCGATTCCATGAACAAAGTAAGCAAAGGCTGTCGCGCTAGTTTCAAGTACAGCAAATACAAGGAGTAGTAGAGTTGCGAGAGATTTCATGATAGCGTAGAGAGGTTCTAGAAAATACAGTCCTTGAGGAAAAGTCTCGGTTTTCCGATGGCTATTTTTCGATATGTAAACCGCAACTAAGGACGAAATAAATGCTATTAGAGAAAAGACTCCGTCTAGGAGGAGGGCGTTTAGGTCAGTCATGATATAAACGGCAATACCTGCTAGTCCAGATAAACCGTTCACAACAGAGGAAACAGTTAGAGATTTGCGTTCGATAATTTTGTGGTCCATAATCCCTCCTTTTAATATATATCTATATATTTATTTTACCACAAAATGACACCGTTTTCAAATTGAGCGGATTAAAACAAGGTAGAGTGATAAGAAATAAAGGCTCAAAACCCTTGCAATAGACCTATGGGTTTTAAGCCTTTAATATCTGTTATCTGATAATTGAAATCAGGTTATACTCTTCGAAAATCAAAATCAGACGTTGTTGACTTGATTTGATGAACTTCAGTTCTATCTGCATCTGCGTCGCCTAGTCTGATTTTGATTTTCATTGAGTATTAATATCCACTGTTAGAATGAAATCTCCATCACAATTGGTGTATGGTCCTGACGAGCACCGGAGTCAATCATATCTGACTTACTTACTTTGTCGGCGATGCGGTCGCTGACAAGCCAGTAATCAATTCTCCAGCCTGTGTTGTTGATTTTACTGGTGCGGCTACGTTGTGCCCACCAAGTATAGGCGTTGAGAACATCACCGTGCAAGTGGCGGAAGGTATCAGTAAAACCTTTTGCTAGAAGATTTGTAAAACCTTGACGTTCTTCATCTGTAAATCCTGGAGACTGACGGTTACTTGCGGGATTAGCAAGGTCAATTTCCTTGTGAGCAACGTTGTAGTCACCTGTTGCAAGAACAGGTTTGTGGCTATCAAGTTTTGCTAAGTAATCAGCATACTGTACATCCCAGATTTGACGGTCAGCAAGCCGTTTCAAGCCATCACCAGCATTTGGCGTATAAACTTGTGTGACATAGAAGTCATCAAATTCTAGCGTGATGATGCGCCCTTCAGAATCCATGGTTGTTGGAGCACCAATCTCAGGAAAGGTAATGGTTGGACTTAGATGGTTTTTGTAGAGGAAGAGTGTACCAGCATAGCCTTTGCGAGCTGGTTCTACAGATGAACGCCAGGTATTGGCATATCCAGGGAAGTAGCTTTCCAAAATTTCTAGATGCTTTTTAGTCGGTCCCTTATCTGACAATTTTGTTTCCTGAATGGCGATAATATCAGCGTCTTCTGTCACAAGTGTATCGATGACTGCGCGTGATAATAGGGCGCGAGGAGATTCTGCAGTCAATGCAGCGTTAAGAGAATCAATGTTCCAAGAAATGAGTTTCATAATTTTCCTTTTCTAGTCTGTTACTGTTTTACATTATACCAAAAATAAAAGTTGCAGGCGAATATGGAAACTTGAAAAAATTTTTATAATTCTTGTATTATAACATTAAAATTGTGATACAATAGAACTAATAAATCTGTGTCAAGGAGGTTATTATGAAAAGAAAATTATTTGTTTTTGCCTGGTTAGCCCTAGTTTTGGAAATGCTAATCTACTACTGGTACCAGTTGCCTGCTTTAAATATTTTGAGTGTGGACTTCTGGATATTTTTCCTTCAATCTGTCGGATTGGTTTGGCTCATACTTTCCATGTTCAGCTCCAAAGGTGCTTTTCAAAAGGTGACCAAGATTTCCGGTCGCCAGAGACAAGTAGATACCTATCAGATTAAAACCTCGCAACTGCCAGCTTACTTAAAATGGTTGGGACGAATTTGGGTATTGGCTGTCCTGGGTTTGTTGGGGCTGGGGCTTATCAACTCACGTGTATTTCGTGCTAAGGATTACGCTGCTGTCATAAGCGTCAATGATGCGGATTTTAAAGCAGATTTTCCTGAAACAGACATATCCAAATTGGCCCTCCTAGATCGCGCCTCAGCCGAAAAAATCGGTGATACTTATCTAGGTACCATTGACAAGGTCTCCCAGTTTGGCATTTCGGATGATTATCGCCAGATTACTATCGGTCAGCAACCGTTCCGTGTATCGCCTTTGGAATATAAGAATTTTTGGAAATGGCTGAGCAACCATCAAGATGGGATTGGTTACTACGTGAAGGTTAATCAGACAACAGGAAAGGCAGAGCTTGCCAAGTTGAGCAAAGCCATGCACTATTCAGATTCCGAATTTTTGCTGAATGATACCTTACGTCATCTTCGCTTGCAATACCCGACAACTATTTTTGGGAAACCATCCTTCGAAGTGGATGACCAAGGAAATCCATATTATATTGCAACGATTTACGAGCCAAAATTTGGACTTTCATCAAATGATCCGATTGGTGCTATCGTATTGGATGCAGTAACAGGGGAAAGTAAGAAGTATAGTCTGGAAGATATTCCAGAGTGGGTAGACCGTGTTTATTCGGCAAACAATGTTATCAGCCGTGTAGATGACCACTATACTTATCAAAATGGTTTCTGGAATACCATTTTCAGTCAAACTGGTGTGAAAAATACAACAGACAGCTATAATTATATTTCTATCGGCTCAGATATTTATCTCTACACAGGTATCACCTCAGCAACTGCTGATTCATCCAACCTTGGATTTATTCTTGTCAATATGAGAACTCGTGAAATTACCAACTACAAATTGGCTTCGGCGACTGAAACAGCAGCGCAAGAGTCCGCAGAAGGTGAAGTGCAGGAAAAAGGCTATAAAGCCACTGCTCCAAGCCTGGTTAAGTTGGCAGATACAGCCTACTATTTAGTATCCTTGAAAGATGATGCCGGTTTGGTTAAATCATACGCTCTTGTTGATGCCGAAGATTATCAACAGGTTACTGTTAACAACGATATTGCGCTCTTAATTTCTCAAGTCACAGGAACGGATGCTTCTAGCCTTTCAGGATTGACGGTGACTGAAAATGGAGAAGTTGGTGCACAGACTGAAGTTATCAGTGGAAAAGTAGAAGCTTTAGCGAGTCAAATAATTGGCAGTGCGACAATCTACTATATTGAGTCTGAGGGCAAGATTTATAAAGTCAAAGCAACGGAAGATAGTACAGATCGATTACCATTTATCAAAGTAGGAGATCACTTTAGCGGTCAGTTAGATAAGAAAAATTATCTTAAAAACTTTAAGGTTAATCCAGAATAATCATAAGAAAGAGTGAGGTAGAAAAGCCTTGCTCTTTTGCTTGTCGTCACCCATGCGAAATATTTCAACTTATGGTATAATGGGGCGTTGTGGTTCTTTGGCAGGAATCCGTAGATAGTTCTGTCGAGTATCCATATTCTTATTCTGAAGGAGTATTTTGTGAGTTTATTTAGAAAAAAACAAGCAGTCGGTCGCCATAGTCAAATGCGTCGGCATTTAGGCTTAGTTGATTTGATATTTTTAGGTATCGGTTCGATGGTTGGAACAGGTATCTTTACGGTAACTGGTTTGGCAGCAGCCCAGTATGCAGGTCCAGCTCTGATCAT
Organism: Streptococcus sp. 2020WUSS084; assembly: GCF_044427445.1. Lineage (NCBI taxonomy): Bacteria > Bacillati > Bacillota > Bacilli > Lactobacillales > Streptococcaceae > Streptococcus > Streptococcus sp. 2020WUSS084. The sequence goes on from NZ_JAOTGC010000001.1 coordinate 27,025, forward strand.
CTCAATTGTTATTGCAGCAATTTCAGTCGGACTAACAGCCTTGTTTTACGCAGAATTTGCCTCGCGTATACCGACTAACGGTGGTGCCTATGGTTATCTCTACTCGGTTTTTGGTGAATTTCCTGCCTGGATTGCTGGCTGGCTGACGATCATGGAATTCTTGACTGCTGTATCGAGTGTTGCATCTGGTTGGGGAGCTTATTTGAAAGGACTCCTGGCTAATTTTGGTATCGCTATGCCGACAGCTCTGAATGGAACTTTTAACCCCGCTGCAGGTACCTATGTAGACCTCTTACCAGTTCTCGTCTTGATTTTTGTGGTAGGAGTGGTCTTGCTTAATTCTAAGGCAGCTCTTCGTTTCAATTCAGCCTTGGTAGTTTTGAAATTTTCAGCGTTGGCTTTATTTATTTTAGTAGGGTTATTCTTTATCAAACCAGAAAACTGGTCGAACTTCTCTCCTTTTGGTTTTGGTGCCATTTATGGTGGACAGGCAGGAATTATGGCAGGAGCGTCTCTCATGTTCTTTGCCTTCCTGGGATTTGAGTCTATTTCATTAGCGATTGATGAGGTGAAAAAACCTGAGAAGAATGTACCAAAGGGAATCGTGTTGTCTCTATCCATTGTAACAATTCTTTATATTGTAGTGACATTAGTATTGACTGGTATGGTTCACTATACTAAGTTGAATGTGGCAGATGCGGTAGCCTTTGCACTTCGAGAAGTTGGATTGGATTGGGCAGCGAGTTATATTTCTATTGTTGCAATCCTAACATTGATTACAGTATGTATTTCGATGACCTACGCCTTATCGAGAATGGTCTATTCCATCAGTCGTGATGGTTTGCTACCGAAATCATTGAGCCGATTGACACAAACAAGCAAGGTTCCTAAAAATGCGACCATTCTTGTGGGGATTTTTGCAGCCATTTGTGCAGGTATTTTCCCACTAGCAAGTATTGCTTCCTTCCTCAATATCTGTACCTTAGCTTATTTGATCATGCTGGCGTTGGGTATTATTCGTCTGCGTCAAGTCGAAGGTTTGCCAAAAGATGGACAATTTAAAACACCTCTTGTTCCCTTGTTACCTATCCTCTCAATTATCATTTGTCTTTCATTTATGTTCCAGTATAGTTTAGATACTTGGTTGGCATTCGGAGTATCCTTGGTTATTGGAATTTTGATTTACTTCTGTTATGGCTATCGTCATTCGGAAGCAAAATAATAGATTTCCCTTCTTTATTTGAAGGGATTTTTTATACAATTTTTTTATAGAAATAATGGAAAACTTAAAAATAAAATAGTATAATATATATAACAATACAAATATATGAAAGGAGAAACGCAATGTCTAATAGCGATATTCGAGCTAAAGCAACGGTTATTCGTGAACAAACAGATGGGATGATAACCTTGTTTTTGGCACCTGTTTTGATTTCTTTTCTGTCAGGAGTGGCAGAATTTGGCTTGAAACAAATCTGGGGGCAAACTGGTACTTTCTCCTGGGGCACAACTATTGTGAAAGATGGTGTTACTTGGACTCATCATTTTATTTCTGTTGGCCCGTCAATCATATTTGATTTTATTGCACAATGTTTAATTGTGACAGCTTGTTTTCAACTAATAAGACTGGTGAGAAAGCAAAGAACCAAGGTTAGCTTTACGGAGTGTTTCACTTTACTAGATGGGAAAAATTTTTTACCAGTTTTTAGTACGACATTATTGAAAATGCTGATCTTGTATTTAGCAAGTTTCCCTGCTGTTCTTGGAATGATATTGATAGGTTTAGCTTTCTATAGTACTATTATCATCTTTGGTGCTCCTATTGATTATCAGCCTAATTTTTCAGCTTTTTTCAGTTCGTCTTATTTTCAAACGGGATTAATACTGGTATGTGTAGGGATTATTTGTAGTTTATTCGTAGGATATGGGCTCAGTCAGGTCTCTTTTCTTCTCTATGATTATTTGGAAAACAATACCTATTCTTCAACATTTAAACTCTTCAGTCAGAGCTGGCAGTTGATGAAAGGGAATAAATGGCGCCGTTTCCTCTTGGATTTATCTTTTGTTGGCTGGTTTATTGGAGTTCTTTTGACGTTTGGGTTTTTGGGACTTTACGTATATCCATACTATTGGACTTGTCAGACTATATTTTATGAAGATTTGAAGGCCAAGAATCCATTGGTGTTTTCAACATATAAATCAGTTATCTCTTCCACAGTAGCCTAGGGAGTATGGAGATAACAAATTATTAGGAATCCCTTCGTATTTTGGAGGGACTTTCCTGTTTTTAAGAGATGTTCTGGAAAATTAATGGATAAAGTTTTATACTAATAGTAGGATGGTAAAGTAGTCCGGTGTTGATAGAATATTTGCGACGTGACTTCATAAATAAGGAGAGAAAATTGGAGGGGAATTGTGATGATGACGAGTGATATAGTATCAAGAGCGATGATGACTCGCGAGCGGACAAGAGGTACAACACTACTATTTTTGCCCTCCATTTTGCTATCTATTGTTTATGCTGTACCAGTAACAATTTTTCGCCTACTAACATTTCTAGAGCTCCGTCAAAACAGTGCTTTTGTGGAAGGGCGATTGGTTTCTTCAATCAGGTTGACTTATTTAGGTGAGTTAGGCTTCGCTCTGCTGTTACAGCTGTTCATCGGTCTGTCCTGTTTTCATTTATTGGAATTGTTGAGAGGGGATAGACAGGAGTTTTCTTTAAAAGATAGTTTTTCATTTTTAAAGACAGAATGGAAGAAGCCTATCTGTACCACTTTTCTTTATTATTATTTGCTTCTTTTTATAGCTGGACTTCCAGCTAATTTAGGGGCTGCTTTATTTATTAAAGGCTTCACAATGAGTAGTTTGATGGTCTTATCTCCGGGGGCAATGGCAGAGCTGGCAGTTCATCAGCCTAGTCAATTAATGAAGATAGGGGCTCCGATTTTCCTGCTAGGAATGATTATTTACCTTTTTGTCTACTATACCTACTCACAGGTTGTTTTTGTCTTGTATGACCATTTGGATAATGCTAGTTATACTGGTCCCTTGGCTGTATTTAGGGAAAGTCGTTTCTTGATGAAAGGGAACTATTGGCAACGTATTTGGTTAGATTTATCCTTTTTAGGTTGGTTTATTGGGGAATTATTGACCCTTCGTCTGTTATCTTTTTTTGTGACTCCTTACTATCATTTATCTAGGACTATTTTCTACGAAAAATTGAAAAAACAAAGACTGTCAGCTGTAGAGTAGCTAACAGTCTTTTATGATTATAGGGAGCTTGTTTTGGGCTTGAAATAGAGGTCGTAAACCAACCAGGAAATCATTATTCCTTGGACAAGCAAGCTGATGACGGAGCCTTCTACACCAAACTTTCCACCAGATAGCCACTCAGGACCAGTGATACCGATTTGAACAAAGGCTTGACCAGCATCGGTGCCGCTGACTGGGAAAGCAAAAACATTCCCTTGGAAACAGTTCCACGCAGCGTGTAAGCCACCAATCACCCAAATGTTTCTTGTTTTGAGCATAATGAGGCAGGCAAGAACGGCAAATAGGGTTAAATCCAAAATTGGAATGAGTGAAATAGCATTGTTTCCGAGGTGGAGAAATGTGAAGAAGAGGGAAGAAACAATGATACCAATAGGAATATTGTGTTTAGCTGAAAGTGATGAGAACATCCATCCTCTTGTTAGAATTTCTTCTGCCGTACCCTGGATAGACCAGGCAAGGATAAGGATAATAAATTCTCCGACTAATTTTGTAGAGAACTGGATGCTTGTAAATTCAATCGCGCCTAATCCCCACATGATGAGTGTGCAAGTGGTCAGCATTGCAGCTCCGATTCCCCAACCTAGTAGAAAATCTTTTCCCGCCCCTTTTTTGGTAAAACCAAGTCCTGCCCACGGGCTTTTTTCAATATACCGTGCCCATAAAATGACCATCAGACTGATAAAAGCGAAGGCGAACAGTTCAAAACTTACAGAAAGGGTTTCGCTAACTGGGAGTAAAAAGGTTACTGGAGTAAGAATAACCGCTCCTAGTGAATCTCCCACTATCAACAAAATAGTAGCTACAATAGGAGAGGTGAGGATGTTGAGATTGAAAGCTGATTGAGCTTTCTCATTAATAAATTCGGTTTTCATGGGACCTCCTTTTTATAATATACTTTACTAGTTCACTATTCTACCATATTTTTCCAAAGAAGACTAGACCTAATTTCCTAGTATATGGTAGAATAGTACAAAGCTATATAAGGAGAATAGTATATGGAATTGAATCAATGGCTGAGGTCCTTCCAACTGAAAGATAATCAATTAGTGGGTCCATTTTTTTACGGGACACCTCTTGCGCTTAGATTTGAAATTGGGCCTGCAGATGAAGCAGAAGAATTACCAAGAGCAATCTATCTTGAAAGAGCCTATGCACGTGCAGTAGAACTTTTTGAGCAGGCTAGTTCAGAATACGACTATGTGCTCCTTTCGCTCCTTCGACAGGAAGATAGGGATATAGACACCTACCTCTGGCATTTTTCATCGAAATTTAACTTCGACAAGCTTCCTGAGCCTGAGTTGATAGAAGTGGAGGATTTGACGGGAGATGTGCTAGTCTTTGAGCGCTATCTCTTTCTAGTTACCGACCAGGACCTAAACGCTTTGTTGAGGGAGATTGTCAAAGCCGACCATGGAGGTTTTAACTATCTATCAAGTTCAGTTCTCTTCCTATCTAGTCAGGACAATATCATCTATCATTGCTACGATGATCGGGGAGTTGATATTGCTGTTTTAGCTGATGACAAACGTTTGGAGCTCTTTACAGACTGCCATGACCTCCTTTTGGACTATGATATGGAGGAGATGGAGAGAAGGGTGAGGGGGTAGGAAACCATTACTAAAGGTGATATACCATCTCTTAGATAAAAGTACTTCACAAGTGAATACAGGTTCAAAAAAATCCACAGTAAAACCTGTGGAAAATATGGTAGAATAGAACAGTAGAAAAGTTCCAAAAGTGGGGCGGAAATCTATTTTGGGAGGTGGCAACTTCATTTTTGATGGAAAGTAAAACTTTCTCATCAAAAAACGAGGCTGGGCAAAAAGTCCAAAGCCACTTCTCAGAGTTCGCGTCAACATCTCAGCGCAGTGGTTGATTGGGTTTAACAGTCCAGTGGACTGTTAAAGGTTGGAGATAGGATTTGCGAAGCAAATCTCAGCAATTCGTGTTTTACACTCCAAATCTGACCATTACGACTGTTGCGAACAAAGTTCGCTCTATTTCCAACCTCAAAAGGTTCACTGAACCTTTTTGTAACGAACCTTGTTCGCTCTATCTCCAACCTCCAACAGTCACTACTCTGACTGTTGGAGCTATGCGGGGGTGGGAGTTTAAAAGGTCTGGGAGACCTTTTAAAGTGGGAGATATAAGCTGACGGCAGTCAGCTCACATAAATTGATGTCTGGGAATAGACTGTTTCAGCTCAACAACTGGAAATAAGGACTTGTTGACGAACTCTTTTTCTACCATTTGTCAAGCCTATCAAGGTATTTGACGAAAAATATTTTGAGTTCAATAGTCAAAATAAGGAAATTGTTTTATTTTGGACTAAAGTTTAGTGTAAAAAGTGCATACAAAACCAACACCTTATGTTGAAATTTTTTGATAAGGTGTTACAATGATAGAGCATAAACAGTTTTACCGATTTTGGGTTGAAGCGTAATCGTAAAGTTTGTTATGCATAATGAGGTAATACATTGTCCGAATGAGACGATGTATGGAGGCAATCGTGTGCGGCTTCGTTGAAGTCGTTTGCGATTGTCTTTTTCGTTTCTCATAAAAGTCTGCGATATGGCAAGGATTGGTGTTACTAGCTGAAGCGATATTGTGAATGCATTTGAACAGAATCTTTCTAGCGTAGGGATTACCACGCTTGGTAATGTGTTCCTTAGCGAGGAAGTTACCAGATTCATAGTGTCTCAGGTCAATACCGATAAAGGCATTGATTTGATTGGCAGACTGAAAACGGCGAATATCTCCCAGTTCACCAATAATACTTGTTGCAGTAGTCTCAGCTATTCCAGGAATAGAGAGCAGAATGTCATATTCAGGTAATGGCTGAGCTAGTTCCACCATTTCGTCTAAGACTGCCTGTCTCTGTTCAGACAGTCTAAGCAATTCTTTTGCATAGTAACGGACCTCTTCAAGTATTGGAGAGGTTTTCTTGACGGCACAATACGATTGATTAGCTAGTGCTATCAGCTTCTCGGCTAAGTACGCCACACGCTTGTCCGAAATCCGTTTTGAAGTGGATTGACGAATGCTTTCTGAGAGTTTATCCTTGCTTAACTCAAGCACGAAGTCCTTACAAGGAAAAGCTATAACTAAGTTCCAGTATTGTTCACCAGTTGGTGTTGACAAGATATTTTCCAATTCAGGGAAAGTGACCTGTAAGGCCTTGTGCAGGCGGTTTTTAGCTCGAACGATGTCCTCGGTCAGATTCTGATAGAAACGGCTGAGATCCCGCAAGTTTTGGTAGACTTCTTCTTGGACATACGTCGTTTTACGATTCAGTACAAACTGAGATTGAGCTAGTTTTTCGGCGTCAATTTGATCTGTTTTCCGCACACGCAAGCTATCCAGTTGCTTCTTAGCTTCTAAGGGATTAAGCCGTGTATAAGCATAGCCATGTTCATCCAGAAAAGCTTGAAGACGACGAGAATAGACGCCTGTTGCTTCAAAGATGATTTCTGGCTTGTGGACGGTTTTCAAATCGCCAAGTAGCCGAGCAAAGCCGATGGCGTCATTGGATATGGTATAGCCATGAACTTTCTCACCATTGACTAGAATGGCTACTTCTGAACTTGCCTTACTCACATCAATCCCAAAAACTACTCGCATGATATTACCTCTTTGTCTTGAATGATTCCTTGTTTTAGCGATGTCATTTTCAATACTCGACGTCTGGCGTCCCACATACTTTGATAACATTCTTTCTAAAACAGGTGCCTTGCCAGTTTTTGATGCGACGTCTAGCGTCAAAAGAGTTCTCGACTTAACAAGACACCTCTACTTTATCATAAAGAAAAAGTAGTGAGTACTTTCTCCCGTCGGAGATTTCCTCACTACTAATCTTAGTATGTTTTTGATTAGATGAGTTCTTTCTCACTCCCTTCTGGTTTTTCTCGTAGAGAAAAACTGGCTTGAAGCCATGGCAAGATAAAAGCCCGTTGTTACGGGCTTTAGTCAAGTAATTATAGCACTAACTTGAACGAAGTTCAGCGAATGTCTTTAGACGTCGCTGGAGGAAATGGCTTGTACTTTCTAATTCTTACCCAACAAATTCGTTGATTTCTTTTTCGATATTAGCGATTTTTTCTTCTGCTTCAGCAAGTGTTTCACCGACTGTTGCGATGTAGAATTTGATTTTTGGTTCTGTTCCTGAAGGACGAACTGCAAACCAAGAATCATCTGCCAAGGTGTATTTCAAGACATCTGATGGAGGAGTAGTGAGTTTTTCAACATTTCCATCTTTGTCTGTCTTAGTTTGAAGTGCAAAGTCTTCAAAGACTGCGATGTCAGTTGCGTTGAATTGTGCAGGTGAGTTATCGCGGAATTTAGCCATGATTGCCTTGATTTGCTCTGCACCGTCTTTACCAGAAAGGGTAACAGAGATTGTTTTCTCAGCAAAGTAGCCATATTCTTTGAAGATTTCATCGATACCGTCAGCCAAGGTCATGCCACGTGAACGGTAGTAGGCAGCAATCTCAGCAACGATTAAAACGGCTTGGATAGCGTCTTTATCACGTACAAATGGCTTGATAAGGTAACCAAAGCTTTCTTCAAAACCAAACATGTAAGTGTAGTTGTGTTTTTCTTCAAATTCTTGAATTTTTTCGGCAATGAATTTGAAACCTGTCAAGACGTTGAACATGGTAGCGCCGTAGCTTTCAGCAATCTTAGTTACCAACTCAGTGGATACGATTGACTTAGCAAGGGCAGCGTTTGCAGGAAGTGTGCCTGCTTGCTTGTGGGCTTCAAGGATGTATTTAGCAATGATAGCGCCGATTTGGTTACCAGAAAGGTTCCAGTATGAACCGTCAGCTTGACGAACTTCAACACCAACACGGTCAGCATCAGGGTCAGTTGCAAGAAGGACATCTGCACCGACTTCACGGCCCAGTTCTTCCGCAAGGGCAAAAGCAGCTTGGCTTTCTGGGTTTGGTGAAGCGACAGTAGAGAAGTCAGGGTCAGCAGTTGCCTGTGCTTCAACAACTTGGACAGACTCAAAACCAGCCTGTGCAAGGGCACGACGAGCCAACATTTCACCCGTACCATGAAGTGGTGTGTAGACAATCTTCATGTCTTTACCGTATTCAGCAATCAATTCAGGGTTGATGTTGAGGTCTTTGAGTTCTTCAAGATATTTAAGGTCAGTTTCTTCGCCAAGAACTGTAATCAAGCCATTTTCCTTGCTGGTTTCAAGGTCAGCCAATTCAACTGCAAATGGATTGTCGATGGCACGGATGAAGTTGGTCAATGCATCTGCATCAGCTGGTGGCATTTGTCCGCCGTCTTCACCGTAAACCTTGTAGCCGTTAAATTCTTTCGGGTTGTGGCTGGCAGTCACCATGATACCTGCGATGGCATTGTAATGACGAACAGCAAATGACAACTCAGGAGTTGGACGAAGGCTTTCAAATACATAAGATTTGATACCATGCGCTGCCAAAACTTGAGCTGATTCAAAGGCAAATTCTGGAGAGAAGTGACGTGAGTCGTAAGCGATGGCAACACCACGTTTTTTAGCTTCTTCACCTTTTGATTCTACCAATTTTGCCAAACCTTCAGTAGCTTGACGAACGACGAATACGTTGATGCGGTTGGTACCAGCGCCAATATAACCACGCATACCAGCTGTACCAAATTCAAGATTTGTATAGAAGGCATCTTCTTTTGTTTTTTCATCCATTGCGACTAATTCTTCACGTAAATAGTCTGGAAGTCCTGCAAAGTCGAGCCATGTTTGATAGGTTTCTTGATAAGTCATCTCATATCTCCTTAAAAATTTTTCTATTAAACGCTTTCATTATACCATGTTTGAAAAGAAAAATCACGCTTTCACGTGATTTTCTGATATTTATTTTTGAACTTTCTGTAAAACTGGAACGATAGCTATGGTTAAGAGACCGGAGATGGTTAATTCTGCAATAGAATTGAATGAGACGATACTAGCTAGTAACAATTTTATATCCCCAGCATATACATTAGAAAATAGGAAGAAGATACCAGTCAAGACAAAAATTGTATTTGTCAAGGTACCAGTAAGACCTGCTAGTAGGAGCCCCTTTTTGTTTTTCATCAATTTGTAAACAAAATATGGTGTAACTCCGATTAAAATACGTGGAACTAAGGCAATCAGGATAGAATTGAAGTTTCCATGTTCCACGAAAGGAGAGAAAACATAACTCATCGGTGAAATGATTATGCTATTGCGAATGATACTCATTATTCCCATAAAACCACCCAGTTGTGCCCCTAAGCGTGGACCGTAAAGAATGGAAGCGATGATGATGGGAATATGGGTAATAGTCGGTTTTATTGGCAAGATAAAATTAGCAAAAATCATCTGACTGACCACTTCAATGACAATCATGATTGTTAGAAATATTGCAAGAGTTGCAACGTCCCTAGATTTATTTGTTTTCATTTAGAACCTCCATTACTTTGTTTAGAATCACATCAATCTCGGCCAGAGCACCTGTACCAAAGTCGCCGCAAGCAAGCAGGGCTTCACGTGGTTTGATTTCCTCAAAACCATACTCCATGAGGGTTTTGATATTTTTCTGGGTAGCAGGATTGAGGTACATGTTAGTATTCATAGCAGGTGCCAGCAGTTTTTTAGTACCAATTGGCAGAGCCAGAGCTGTTGCCGTAATAATGTTGTCAGCCATACCATTAGCTAATTTAGCTATCGTATTGGCAGAAGCAGGGGCAAGTAAAAATAAGTCTGTTTCTTTGGCAATATCGATATGCTTGATAAGAGTAGGATTTTCTTCAATCATGACATCTGTGTGAACCAGATTTTTTGATAAGGATTGGAGAGTCAAAGGTGTGATGAAGTCCATAGCAGAGCGACTCATGAGGACTGTAACCTGATGACCGAGCTTGGTAAATTGACTGGTTAGGTCAGCTGCTTTATAGGCTGAAATAGAGCCAGTAACGGCAAGTGTGATATTAGCCATTTTGTTCTCCTTTTTCTAGGGTATTTAAAATGAGCTGAGCAATTTCATCTTTTGTCTGTGCTTGAATTTCCCTTGTTTTATCAACTAGATAGGCAATGTGTTGATTTTCTCCAATATCCTTCAAGTCATTAGCAAGTATATAATCAGCGCCATTTCGTTCAATGCTTTGGCGAGCTACGGCAAATAATTCCTCCTTAGGAACATTAACCAATAGTTTGAAGCCAAAGAGTGTGATAGCTGGATTCCATTTTTTTACATAGGAAATGACCTTGGGAGTTTTTTTCAAGAAAAGAACTTGGTAGTCATCCTTGGATGAAATCTTACTTTCTGTATTCTGTTTTTTTAGTAGACTAGAGATGTCTTCAGTTGCTCTTATTTCATCTAAACCAGCCATATAAACAGGTGTATAATCGGATACAGCCATGCTATGAATCAGGGCCTGATGGGTTTTGACTAAAGGTTCTAATGTTTCTTTCAAACTATCAACATTTGTGATTTCGATAATGGTTAAATTCTTCTGAGAATTTGGTTTGACAGCCTGTCTTGTAGTCACAAGAGTAACTTCATGACCACGTTTCAAGGCTTGTTCGGCAATGGTTTTTCCAAGATTTCCAGAAGCATGGTTTGTAATAGCGCGGACTTGATCGATAGCTTCGCTTGTTCCGCCTGATGTAATCAATAGTTTCATGTTCATATTTTACTAGAATTTCTATTTTTCGTAAAGTTTGCACTAACTCATTTGCTAATAAATCTGTGACACTGGAAAATGATAACACTAATAAAAAATATAAGGATCAGTCTTAGACGGAAGTGTAGAGCTATGATATGATGAGAATACAGTTTTTAAAAATTTGTATCTGTTTAAGTAAGGGAACCTGTAGTTTTTCTGAAAATTCCGTACGTTAGTGAATAAATAGTAAAAAATATGCGAAAATAAGTTGTGGTATGGTATAATGTCCATAAAAAATAAGGAAATTAGGAGCTCTCATGAAAACAGATATTGAAATTGCACAAAGTGTAATCTTGAAACCAATCACAGAAATCGTTGAAAAAGTTGGTATCAGCTTTGATGATATTGAACTTTATGGAAAATACAAGGCAAAATTGTCTTTCGATAAAATCAATGCCGTCAAGGAAAATGCGCCTGGTAAGTTGATTTTAGTAACAGCTATCAACCCAACGCCAGCTGGTGAAGGTAAGTCGACTATTACTATCGGTTTGGCAGATGCTCTTTCTAAAATTGGCAAGAAAACCATGATTGCCCTCCGTGAGCCTTCTTTGGGACCTGCCATGGGGATCAAAGGTGGAGCTGCAGGTGGTGGCTATGCTCAGGTCTTGCCAATGGAAGACATCAACTTGCATTTTACAGGCGACATGCATGCCATTACCACAGCAAACAATGCCCTTTCAGCCTTGATTGATAACCATATCCATCAGGGGAATGTGATTGGGATTGATCAACGTCGAATTATCTGGAAACGTGTTGTGGACCTCAACGATCGTGCCCTTCGTAAGGTAACAGTTGGCTTGGGTGGTCCGCTCAATGGTATTCCGCGTGAAGATGGATTCGATATTACCGTAGCTTCTGAAATCATGGCGATTTTGTGCTTGGCGACGGACATCAATGACTTGAAAGAACGTTTGGCAAATATTGTTATCGGTTATCGTTTCGATCGCAGTCCTGTCTACGTGCGTGATTTGGCGGTGGAAGGTGCTTTGACCCTTATTTTGAAGGACGCTATTAAACCAAACCTTGTCCAAACCATCTATGGCACGCCAGCCTTTGTCCATGGTGGTCCATTTGCTAACATTGCCCACGGTTGCAACTCAGTCCTCGCTACCACAACAGCTCTGCGATTGGCCGACTATACCGTCACAGAAGCAGGCTTCGGGGCTGACCTTGGAGCAGAGAAGTTCCTTGACATTAAGGTGCCGAACTTGCCTAAGGCTCCTGATGCTGTGGTGATTGTAGCGACCCTGCGTGCGCTTAAAATGCACGGTGGTGTAGCTAAGACAGAACTTTCTGCTGAAAATGTAGAGGCAGTCAAGGCTGGTTTTTCTAACTTGAAGCGTCACGTTGAAAATATTCAGAAATATGGTATTCCAGCGGTGGTTGCTATCAACGAATTCGTCTCAGATACAGCTGATGAAATTGCCGCTTTGAAAGAACTTTGCGCTGAAATTGGCGTACCTGTCGAGTTGGCAAGTGTTTGGGCAAATGGCGCTGATGGTGGTGTTGAATTGGCTGAGACAGTTGTTGCTACTATTGATAACCAAGCAGCAAACTATCAACGTCTTTACAAGGCTGAGGATAGTTTGGAAGAGAAAGTGACCAAGATTGTCACGCGAATCTACGGTGGTACAGGCGTTGTCTTTGAGAAGAAGGCTCGTAACCAGCTGGCTGAATTTGCTAAGAATGGTTGGGATAAGTTGCCAGTCTGCATGGCCAAGACCCAATACAGCTTCTCAGATGATCAGTTTGCCCTCGGTGCACCAACAGGATTTGACATTACAGTCCGTGAATTTGTGCCAAAATTAGGTGCAGGCTTTATCGTTGCCTTGACTGGAGATGTCATGACCATGCCCGGTTTGCCAAAAGCTCCCGCAGCTCTCAACATGGATGTGGCAGCAGACGGGACAGCTATCGGCTTGTTCTAACAAGAATGAATATAAAAAATCCGCTCAAAGGCGGATTTTTTGTCTATTCAGATAGTTTCTCAACCGTTTGATAGGCAAGTAAGCCAAGGAAAATACTCAACATAGGAAATACCGTCTGGAAGATACCAGTGTTGAATGGTGAATTAAAGAGGAAGTGAATTCCAAAGCTTGCACCAATCCAAAATACTCCCTGTGCTTTTGATATGCCTGTATTTTTTGTGAGAAGGGCTACTAAACCAATAGCAAAGAGAAGCGTGAAAACCCAATGGGCCCAACCAGCTTGACCAACGCGTTCAAGAATGGTTTCAAAGCCGTCTAACTTATTCATGAACATGTCTCTAAAAACAAAGGTGATGTCTTCCACGATTTGGAAACCTAATCCAACAATCACTCCGCTTACCAATGCATTTTTTAGTGTCATTTTTCTACAAATAAGCAGTACAAGTAGAACAGTCAGCCCTTTACCGATTTCTTCTGCCAATGGACCTGAAATAGCTGCGCCCCAGTCATTTAGGAAATTATTACTAGCTTTAACAATTTCGAGCAGGAAATATCCGATAGCTGTATGCCCCAGTTCAGAAAAAGAGATGCTACTTGTTAAGCCTAAAAGCCAGCTAAGACCTATAACTTGTTTAGAAATGTTATAGCGTTTAGCTAAGTAATATGTCAGTACTAGTAGGGGAATGAGGTAGATAGCGACCAAGGAAATGGTTAGGAAAAAGAGAGGATATTTAGCCTCCATGCCATTTGGCTTACCGAATTCTCCGAAGATAATTTTGCAACCGTTGACAAATCCAATCGTTGCTAAGATGATTGGAATATAGGTTCTACACGTTTGAAATTTTTCTTTCATAGTTTTACCTTTCTGTATTAATAAACTAGTGTATAGATACATTGTATCAAATGTGGGTGCATTTTGTCTATAATTCATCTATTTTTTATCTAAACCTTATCAGTTATTGTAATGTTTTTCCTGCAACTTGGACTCCATAATAGAGTCGTAGCGGAATTGTGTCTCAAATTTTCTTTTTTGCTAGACTAAGGTTTAAAAAATAAAAGGAGTATGTTATGGAACAATATGATTTATTGGTCATTGGTTTTGGATGGAAAGACCTTAGCAGGTAAGCTGCCAGCAGCTGGAAAAAGGTTGCCTTGGTGGAGGGAAATCCTGCTATGTTTAGCGGGACTTGTATCAATATCGGCTGTATTCCAACCAAGACTCTCTTTGGTCGCAATTCAGAGGAGCTGATTAACTTGATTGCTATGGCGATTGACAATAAGATTCCTTATACCTACTTCAAAACACAGATTTTCACCCATCCGACTATGGCTGAGAATTTGAATAATGTCTTTTCACTCATCGAAAATTAACACTAATCGGCGTCAACTTGCCTTGATATACTCAAGTATAATCTGCGGCTTCGTTTCCTAGACTAGTGCCAAGATCATCGAGTGACCATTTTTCATCAAGAGACAATTTTTCATTGATGAACCGTGGGGAGTGGGAAAGAACTCGAGTGGTCTAAAAAGAGTTCGTCTTCCCACCCCCGCACAGTTGATTAGGTTGGATTTGGAGTGTAAAACACGAATAAATCCGCCAATCAACCACTGCGCTGAGATGTTGACACGAACTCTAAGAAGTGGCGCTGGGCTTTTTGCCCAGCCAATTATCTGCGATTTCTTGGACAGATTGGAAGGGGATAAAGATCGGTAATAGATATTGATGAATCAACAACCATTTCGAATACTTGGTTTGTAACATAATAAAAGCCTGTCAATGCAGGCTTGTTTTAGTATGTGTTACTGGTGGTGCTGAGTCGTTTCAATTTGGTCTACTTTGAAAAATGCAGCAAGTGCCACGCAGAAACTAAAGCAGAGCATGAGAACGGTTATTTCACCAGAGTTAGATGTTAGTCCTTCGTTGAATGGAGTATTCAAGAAAAAGTGTGCTAAGACAGCCATCAGCATCCAGAAAAGTCCTTGTTTTTTAGACATGCCACTATTTTTTGAGACGAGAGCGACCAAACCGACTGCGAATGCAAGGGAGAAGGCCCAGTGAGTTCCACCAGCGTGAAGCATACGTTCGATAAGAGTGGCGAAGCCATCTGCTTTAGATTTAAAGATTTGTTGGAAGACATAGAGACCGTCTTCAATAATTTGGAAACTCAAACCTACAATCATACCGCTGACTACGGCATTTTTTAGAGTAAGTTTTTTGAGCAAGAGGAGTACGAGTAGTACAACTAGGCCCTTACCAAACTCTTCATGGAAGGGGGCGGTGACAGCTGCTCCCCAGTTTTGGATAAATGTTTGAGGTGGTTTGACGATGAATAACCAAAAAGCTCCTAAAAGTGTTTGACCAATACCAGAGAAGTAAAAACTAGCTGTTATACCCAAAATCCAACTGAGATGGATAACTTTTTTAGAAATATCAAAACGTTTCGCTACATAACGAATGATAAGAATCATAGGGAGGACATAAAGTGCAACTAAGGAAATAGTTAGAAAGAAGAGAGGATATTTTCCGTCCATTCCATCCGGTTTCCCAAAAAAGGTAAGAAGAACTTTACAGCCAGAGAAAAAACTCCAAACGGCTAGAAAAATAAGGAGCTTCATCTTGTGTTTAGCACAGAATTGTTTCATAAAAATGACTTCCTTTATACTAATTTAGTAGATGTCAGTTATCCTACTTTGCTATAGTTTATCATAGCCATCTTTTTATTATCTCAGTTCTATCTATTTTTTCTCGGTTTTTGTATTCCGTGATATAATAATTAAAATATGTTGGAGGACTATTATATGAAATTGCAAAAGAAAATCATGTTATCTGTTGTTCTTGGTTTGAGCCTTGTTAGTTTGTCTGCCTGTCAGTCAATTTCTAACTGGTGGAAAAATACCAAGGAAGAATGGATTGGTTTGGAGATGACGGTACGGACATACGATGAAAATTCTCAATTGATAGATGAAATGTCTGGTAAGTCCCTATCGATTTCGCGGAATCAGGAATTTGACTCGGTGGATGCCGAAGGCTATTCCAATGCGGATTCGTCTGTCTTGAAGGTGACACTTGGGAATTACGAAATTGACCACGTAGGCTCATCTTTGATTGCAGCAGAAGAAGGTTTGGAAGACTTGTATGCGAAATATCAGACCACAGTAGATATTGCAAATTACGATCGTGCAATTCCGCTTGTTAACCGTATGGTATCTAGTCTCAAAAATGATTTTACAGGTAAGGCAAAGGTGGTTTTGATTCGTTCGCAAAACGGAACACCGCTTGCTACTTATGTAGGTGATAAAGTATCTCTTTATGCATCTGATGCACCTAAGACTTCTGAACTCTTGATTGACGGTAAACGGTTGATTATCTATCGTTGTGACTATACCATTTATGATAGAGAATTATTGGAGAACTAGATGATAGAAATTCGTTCCGCAAGGATAGAGGATGCTGCAGACCTTGTGGCAATTTATGCTCCTTATGTAGAAAAGACCGCTATTACCTTTGAAACAGAAGTGCCGACTGTCGAAGCCTTTGCAAGTCGAATTGAAAAGACCTTGGAGAAGTTTCCCTATCTGGTCGCAGTTGAAGAGGGAGCTCTTGTAGGGTATGCCTATGCTTCAACCTACTATGCCCGTGCGGCTTACGATTGGACGGTGGAATTATCTGTATATATTCAGCAAGAAGCACGTGGAAAAGGAATTGGAACTCTTCTCTACAATGCTTTGGAAAGGGAACTGAACGCGCGTGGTTTTAAAAATTTCTTAGCCTGCATTGCCCTACCAAACCCAGCCTCTATAGCACTCCATGAGAAGAGAGGCTATGAACAGGTAGCTCATTTCAAAAAAGTTGGTTATAAATTTGATACATGGCATGATATTGTCTGGCTTCAAAAATCTCTTGTAGGTAAGCAAAATGAAAATTGAAGAATTAGAAAAACGCTTGTTGGCTGTGGCGGATGCCAGTCAGGCCCAGCCTATGAAAGCCTATATGAAGAATCACTTTGACTTTCTAGGTGTTCGGACACCTGATCGACGAAAAATTGCTAGGCAATTTTTCAAAGAATCTAAGGCTCAGAGAATTGACTGGGAATTTATTGAGGCTTGCTGGTCTAAGCCCTATCGTGAATTTCAATATATCGCCATTGATTACCTGGTCACCAAGAAAAAAGATCTAGTCTTAGCTGACCTACCCCGCTTGAAAAAACTGGCTCAAAGCAAGTCTTGGTGGGATAGTATTGATGGATTAGATAAACTAGTCGGTAAGATTGTTTTGGACAATCCAGAGGCCAAGCAGACCATTTTGGAATGGAGTCTTGATGACGATTTCTGGCTGAGACGGATTGCCATTGACCACCAACTCTTGCAGAAAGAAAAGACGGATACGGAGCTGTTGGAGAAAATCCTGGTCAATAATCTCAATCAGACAGAGTTTTTCATCAACAAGGCAATTGGATGGAGCTTACGGGATTATTCTAAGACCAATCCGGACTGGGTGCGGACTTTCCTTGACAAATATTGTTCTCAAATGGCAGGCTTGTCCATCCGTGAGGCTAGTAAGTACATCTAGGAGGAGCCATGTCTAAAGTCTATGAATTTGAAGCCCTTATCCATCCAGTACCAGATAAGGGTGGAGCCTATGTCATCTTTCCCTATGATATACGAGAAGAGTTTGGCAAGGGGAGGGTAAAGGTACATGCCAGATTTGATGGTCATCCCTATGATGGCTCCATTGTCAATATGGGAGTTAAGGATGAAGTAGGCAATATCTGTTACATTATTGGCGTTCAAAAGGCTATTCGAGCGACTATTGGAAAACAGGCTGGTGATAGAGTACAAGTAACCATTCAAGAACGAATGGAGTAATCAGGCTTGCAAATCCTTGAGATTATGGTAGAATAGATTCATGCGATGAGCCGAGTAGTGACTTTGTCACATTCGACGCTAGGGAGGTCTTCATTTAATTGAAACGCAGGAGCGGACCTTGAATAGTTGTGTGAACCTTCTATTCTCATCGGAAACGATGCCCTTGCCCACCCTTGAGGTGGGCTTTTTTTGCATACTAATATGCTTCAGATAATCTATCGGAAGCATATTTCAGTATGTATTTCTATAGGAATGCTATTGGCTCAGCCGAGGAAGTTTTTGTATTTCTCAAAGTTAGAAATAGCAGTTGATATTATGTTTGATGAAGATTGCTTGATAGTCTTTTAAATCTTCTGGATGGAGAGCCTTGACATCAGTCATAGCATAGGTTCGATTGAGAAGCTTATACTTATTTTCTCCAAATTGATGGAAGGGGAGTAGTTGAACTTTGTCAATCTTGAGTTGATTAAAGAGACAGGCGAATTGTTCAGCATCTTCGAGGGAATTATTAAAGTCAGGGATAACAGGGATACGTAGGACGATTTCTTTTCCGATGGAAAAGGCGTATTGGATATTTTGTATGATGAGGTTATTGTTGACGCCGGTGACTTTTCTATGAGAAATTGTATTGTAATGTTTTAAATCAGTATAGATAAAGTCAACGTATTGGATAAGGTCAACAAATTTGCGGTGTTCTACGAAAGCGGTGGTTTCAATAGCGGTATGAAGGCCGTGTTTTTTTGCCTCCATAAGAATAGCTTTCGCAAACTCATATTGGGCAAAAATTTCTCCGCCAGACAGCGTGAGCCCACCACCAGATTCTTCATAAAAATCAATATCTTTCATGACTTCGGATATGATGTCATCAACAGATTTTTCTTCTCCCATGATGGTCATTTTTTTACTAACAGCATCAAGCATGGGTTCAGGTTTTCGTTTTTGAGATTCTGGATTTGCACACCAAGGACAACGTAGGGGGCAGCCTTTCAAGAAAACCGTTGTACGTATACCAGGACCGTCATGGAGTGAAAAATGTTGAATGTTAAAAATAATGCCTTTTCGTGTATTCATGCTCTTTCTCCTTTTCGATTAATTTGATTTTATCACACAAAAGAAAGTTTTACAATTACGAACGTAAGTTGAAAGGTTGCAAATAGTTGAAAAAGAGTCAAAATTTGATAGAATAATGATGAGGTGATGAAATGGAACGATTAGATAAAATTATACAACTGGTGTCACAACATGAAAAAATAGATGTCAATAGTTTGGCGGAGCAACTGGACGTTTCTAAGGTAACCATCCGTAAAGATTTGGATAAGTTAGAATCAAAAGGTTTATTACGTAGAGAACACGGCTATGCTGTTTTAAATAGTGGCGATGACCTTAATATTCGGATGTCCTTTCGCTATGACGTAAAAAAACGAATTGCAAAAGAAGCAGCAAATCTTATTGCAGACAATGAAACGATTATGATAGAGTCTGGGTCAACTTGTGCTCTCTTGGCAGAAGAAATTTGCAAAACCAAGAGAAATGTGACCATCATAACAAATTCTTATTTTATAGCCAATTATGTGCGACAATATGATAGCTGTCAGATTATTTTATTGGGTGGTGAGTTTCAAAAAGATTCCCAAGTAACTGTTGGGCCGCTCTTGCATAAAATGATTCAGTTTTTCCATGTTGATAAGGCTTTTGTAGGGACTGACGGCTATGATAGTGAGCATGGTTTTACAGGTAAAAACTTAATGCGAAGCGAAGTAGTACAGTACATGTCTGACGTTGCTGAAAACATGATTGTGCTAACAGATTCTAGTAAATTTACAAAACGAGGGACAGTACGCAGATTTGGTTTAAGTCAAGTTGCTCAGGTCATTACAGATACGTCGATTTCTGAAAATCTTGTCAAGGAATTAGAAAATGCTAGAGTCACAGTAAGGCTAGTTTAGGTTGGGGGCAGTATGAAGCAAGAAAAAAGAAGGCAGTTGGCAAAAATAGCCTATCTTTACTACGAAGAGGGGAAAAGCCAAGCTGAGATTGCTGCTGAGACAGGGATTTATAGAACGACAGTCAGTAGAATGTTGACCAAGGCTAAGTCAGAAGGCATTGTAAAAATAGAAATTCAAGATTTTGATAGGCGCCTATATCGACTAGAAAAATATGTTCAAGAAAAATATGGATTAAAAGGTTTAGAACTGGTTGAAAACAGCACCGATGAGGACCAGCTTGATTTAGAAAATCGTCTGGCACAGGCTGCAGCCGATATGCTTACCAATCTAATTGATGATGGAAAGAAAGTTGGTTTTTCATGGGGGAGAAGCCTCAGTCTTATTGTAGATAAGATAGGGAATCATCGTATGAAAGGTGTCAAATTTGTTCCAATAGCTGGCGGTCCAAGTCATATCCACGCACGTTATCATGTGAATACTCTGATTTACGATATGGCCAATAAATTTCGTGGAGAATGTAGTTTTATCAATGCGACGATTATCCAGGAGAATCAAGAACTTGCTCAAGGTATTCTTTCTTCTAAATATTTCGAGGAGCTACGTGCTGACTGGAAGGACTTAGATGTAGCAGCAATAGGTATTGGCGGTCGAGTCGATGAAAAAAATCGTCAATGGTTAGATATGTTGACGACGGCTGATTTTCAAGCCTTGTCAGATGAAGGTGCAGTCGGTGAAACCTGCTGTCGTGGTCTGAATCAATACGGTCAAGCTGTCGTGGAGGATTTGCAAAAGAGGACCATTGCCATCTCTTTAGATGATTTAAAAGAAGTCCCAGATACAATAGCTCTTGCATATGGGGAGGAAAAGGCTCAAGCCATTTTAGCTGTATTGCGAGCTGGCTACATTCATCATCTGGTAACAGATGAACGAACCATCGTAAAAGTTTTAGAACTGGATAATGATGTGCATGTCCATACAAATTTGTAAGAGAGTACTTCAATCGCTTAAAGGTGGTTGAAGTATTTTTTCATCCCCAAAAAAATGCACAAAAGTGCACAAATAAATTAAAACAGAAAATGTTCTATAAATATATTTACGCTATAAAGAGAAAATGATATGATTTACTTACGAAAGAAATATAATAACTTACAAATAAAACAAATCGGAGGAAAAAGAAATGGAAATGATTGTTGCAGATCAATTGATCATGGGATTGATTATTTATGCTGGAGATGCGAAAAGTCACGCCTACCAAGCTTTGTCGCTTGTCAAAGCAGGTGAAGAAGAGCGAGCAGAAGAGGAATTAGAATTGGCAGATGCAGCATTATTAGAAGCTCACAATATGCAGACAAAATTCTTAGCACAGGAAGCTGGTGGAGCAAAATCTGATATTACAGCACTATTTGTCCATTCGCAAGATCATTTGATGACATCTATTACAGAGATCAATTTGATTAAAGAAATCATTGATTTGCGGAAAGAACTAAAAAAAGTTGGCTAAAACAAAAAAATTATATTTAGGAGGAAACCGAAATGGTTAAAATCGCTCTATTTTGTGCCGCTGGTTTTTCTACAGGCATGTTGGTAAACAACATGAAGATTGCAGCAGCAGACGCAGGTGTCGAAGTAGAAATCGACGCGCATTCCCAAGGGAAAATTGCAGATTATCTTGACGAAATCGATGTAGCTTTACTGGGACCACAAGTAGCATATACGCTTGATAAGTCAAAAGCGCTCTGTGATGAAAAGCAAGTCCCTATTGCCGTGATTCCAATGGCAGACTACGGGATGTTGGACGGGAAAAAAGTTCTTCAATTGGCACTCAGCATGGTTTCATAAAGGAGTATGGTCATGTCCAAAATTGATACACAAAAAATTATTGTCCCAATCATGAAATTTGTGAATATGAAAGGGATCATCGCTCTAAAAGATGGTATGTTGGCTATCTTACCTTTAACAGTAGTCGGTAGTATTTTCTTAATTTTGGGGCAGTTGCCTTTTGAAGGCTTAAATGCTGCAATAGCTTCTATATTTGGAGCGGAATGGACTGAACCGTTTATGCAAGTCTATAGCGGAACCTTTGCGATTATGGGCTTGATTTCTTGTTTTGCGATTGGTTATTCTTACGCCAAAAATAGTGGAGTTGAGCCTCTCCCTGCGGGCGTACTGTCCTTGTCTTCATTCTTTATCCTCTTGAAATCATCTTATATTCCAGTTGATGGAGAACCAATCGGTGATGCCATCGCAAAAGTATGGTTTGGTGGTCAAGGAATTATCGGTGCAATTATTATTGGTTTGGTAGCGGGCGCTATCTATACGACTTTTATTCAGCGTCATATTGTTATCAAGATGCCTGAACAAGTACCGCAAGCTATTGCCAAGCAGTTTGAAGCTATGATTCCAGCTTTTGTCATCTTTTTGCTATCTATGATTGTCTATATTGTTTCCAAGATGGCGACAAACGGTGGTACATTCATTGAAATGATTTACGATGTGATTCAAGTGCCACTACAAGGTTTGACTGGTTCATTACCAGGTGCGATTGGAATTGCTTTCTTCATTTCCTTCCTCTGGTGGTTTGGAGTACATGGCCAGTCAGTTGTCAATGGTGTCGTTACTGCTTTACTATTGTCAAACCTCGATGCCAATAAGGCCCTTTTAGCAGCAGATAAATTGTCTCTGGAAAATGGTGCCCACATCGTGACCCAACAATTCTTAGATAGTTTCTTGATTATGTCAGGTTCAGGTATTACCTTCGGTATTGTTTTTGCAATGCTATTTGCCGCTAAATCAAAACAATATAAGGCTCTTGGTAAG
Organism: Streptococcus sp. 2020WUSS084; assembly: GCF_044427445.1. NCBI lineage: Bacteria > Bacillati > Bacillota > Bacilli > Lactobacillales > Streptococcaceae > Streptococcus > Streptococcus sp. 2020WUSS084. Next base: position 49,553 of record NZ_JAOTGC010000001.1, read on the forward strand.
GTAGCGGCCTTTCCTGCACTCTTTAACGTAAATGAACCAGTCGTCTTTGGTTTTCCAATTGTGATGAATCCTGTTATGTTCTTACCATTTGTCTTGGTACCGATCATAGCTGCTTTCATTGTCTACGGTGCAATCTCAATAGGCTTTATGCAACCATTTTCAGGTGTGACCCTACCATGGTCTACCCCAGCAATCATTTCTGGTTTTATGGTGGGTGGTTGGCAAGGTGCAGTTGTTCAAATCATTATTTTAGCTGTCTCAACTATTGTTTATTTCCCATTCTTCAAAATCCAAGATAAGATTGCCTATGAAAGTGAAATGAAAGAACCAGTTTAGTCAATGATGTCAGACAAAAGAGTTGCACAAATGTGCAGCCGGCTTCGGAAATCTTAGCTCTCACTAGCATCAATTGACAATACCCCCTATTACAGGATATACTTAATTTACAAACGAAACAAAATTGAGTTTCGAAAGAAAGGGTAAAACTATGAAAACAGTGACTGAAGTAGCTGGCACTAGCATTAAAACTGAGTATTTTGGAAGTCTGACTGATCGGATGAACAAATACAGAGAAGATGTCCTTGATAAGAAGCCCTATATTGACGCGGAACGGGCTGTTTTAGCAACAAAAGCCTATCAAGAACATAGAGAGAAGCCCAATGTATTAAAAAGGGCCTATATGCTCAAGGAAATATTGGAGAACATGACGCTTTATATTGAAGAAGAAAGTCTGATTGCAGGTAACCAAGCTTCTTCAAATAAAGATGCTCCCATCTTCCCAGAATATACCTTGGAGTTTGTATTGAATGAATTGGATTTATTCGAAAAACGGGATGGGGATGTCTTCTATATTACCGAGGAAACTAAGGAGCAGTTGCGCAGCATCGCTCCATTCTGGGAAAAGAATAATCTTCGTTCACGTGCAGGTGTCTTGCTTCCAGAAGAAGTCCAAGTTTATATGGAAACTGGCTTCTTTGGTATGGAAGGTAAGATGAACTCTGGCGATGCCCACTTGGCTGTCAATTACCAAAAGGTATTGGAACAAGGTTTGCGTGGTTTTGAGGAGCGAGTTCGTGTAGCAAAGGCTAATCTCGATTTGACGGATCCTGCAAGTATTGATAAATATCATTTCTATGACTCAATCTTTATCATCATTGATGCGGTGAAAGCATACGCAGATCGTTTTGTCGCCTTGGCTACTGAATTGGCAGAGAAAGCTCCCACCGCTCAACGCCGTCAAGAACTACTGGAGATTGCTCGTATTTGTGCGAAGGTACCGTATGAACCTGCTGAAACATTTGCAGAGGCAGTGCAATCGGTCTGGTTTATCCAGTGTATCTTGCAAATCGAGTCCAATGGACATTCTCTATCCTATGGACGTTTCGACCAATACATGTATCCGTATGTGAAAGCTGATTTAGAAGCAGGACGTGAAACGGAAGACAGCATCGTCGAACGCTTGACTAACTTGTGGATTAAGACCATTACGATCAACAAGGTTCGTAGTCAATCACATACCTTCTCATCTGCTGGTAGTCCACTATACCAAAATGTAACCATTGGTGGACAAACACGTGATAAGAAGGATGCTGTCAATCCACTTTCTTACTTAGTATTGAAATCTGTTGCCCAAACACACCTGCCACAGCCAAACTTGACTGTTCGCTATCATGCAGGTCTAGATGCTCGTTTCATGAATGAATGTATTGAAGTCATGAAACTTGGTTTTGGTATGCCTGCCTTCAACAACGATGAAATTATCATTCCATCCTTTATCGAGAAAGGTGTCTTGGAAGAAGATGCCTATGACTACAGTGCGATTGGCTGTGTAGAAACGGCTGTTCCTGGTAAATGGGGATACCGTTGTACAGGTATGAGCTATATGAACTTCCCGAAAGTTTTATTGATTACCATGAATGATGGTATCGATCCTGCATCAGGCAAACGGTTTGCACCAGCCTTTGGTCACTTCAAAGATATGAAATCCTTTGAAGAGCTTGAAACGGCATGGGAAAAGACGCTTCGTCATCTAACACGGATGAGTGTCATCGTTGAAAATGCAATTGACATTGCTTTAGAAAGAGAAGTACCAGACATTCTCTGCTCAGCTCTGACAGATGACTGTATCGGTCGTGGTAAGCACCTGAAAGAAGGTGGAGCGATTTACGATTACATTTCTGGTCTGCAGGTTGGCATTGCCAATTTATCTGATTCTCTAGCAGCAATCAAAAAATTAGTCTTTGAAGAAGGACGATTGACTCCAGAAGAATTATGGCATGCCTTGGAAACAGACTATGCTGGGGAGCGTGGTAAAGAAATCCAGGAAATGTTGATTGAAGATGCACCAAAATATGGTAACGATGATGATTATGCAGACCAATTGGTAACAGCAGCGTATGATATTTATATCGATGAGATTGCCAAATATCCAAACACTCGCTTTGGTCGTGGTCCGATTGGTGGTATCCGTTATTCAGGTACATCATCCATTTCAGCCAACGTTGGACAGGGGCGTGGTACCTTGGCAACTCCAGATGGTCGAAATGCAGGTACACCGTTGGCAGAAGGTTGTTCTCCATCACATAATATGGATAAAAATGGACCGACATCCGTTTTGAAATCAGTTGCCAAATTACCAACGCATGAAATTGTTGGAGGCGTTCTGCTCAATCAGAAGGTCAATCCACAAACACTTGCCAAAGAAGAAGACAAACAAAAATTAATTGCCCTCTTGCGGACATTCTTTAACCGCTTGCATGGCTATCATATTCAGTACAATGTTGTCTCTCGAGAAACCTTGATTGATGCACAACTACATCCTGAAAAACACCGTGATTTGATTGTCCGTGTAGCAGGTTATTCAGCATTCTTCAATGTATTGTCGAGAGCAACACAAGACGACATCATTGGTCGTACAGAACATACATTGTAAAAGAGGTTATTATTATGGAATTCATGCTGGACACCTTAAATATAGAAGAAATACGAAAATGGGCTGAGGTTTTACCCCTTGCGGGGGTGACCTCAAACCCAACGATTGCGAAGAAAGAAGGTGATATTGACTTTTTTGAACGTTTGCACCTTATCCGTGACATCATCGGTCCAAATGCTTCACTACATGTGCAAGTTGTGGCAAAGGATTATGAAGGGATTTTGGCAGACGCTAAAAAAATTCGTGAATTGGCACCGGAAAATGTCTATATTAAGGTTCCGGTAACGCCTGCTGGTTTGGCTGCTATGAAAACATTGAAAGCGCAAGGTTATCAGATTACAGCAACAGCGATTTATACCGTTTTTCAGGGCTTGTTAGCTATTGAAGCGGGTGCAGATTACTTAGCGCCGTACTACAATCGCATGGCCAATCTGAATATTGATTCGAACGCGGTCATCGCTCAGTTATCAGAAGCGATTGATAGGGAGTGTTCGGAAAGTAAAATTTTAGCGGCGTCATTCAAAAATGTTGATCAAGTGAACCAAGCATTTGCAAATGGGGCGCAGGCTATTACGGCAGGTGCAGATATATTTGAAGCAGCCTTTTCTATGCCATCCATTGAAAAGGCGGTAAATGATTTTGCAGATGATTGGTCTGCCATTCATGGAAGGTATACTATCTAAACATCTCTATATTATAAAATAAGGGGGCACTATGAAACAATTCTCAGGTCTTTCACGCACTATCCAAGGAAATCATCTTTTAGACACTTGTGCGATTGACATTTTGAAAATAGGTCATCGCCCCCTTGTTTTATGTGCAAAACAGGAGTATAATACGACTATAGAAAGTTTTGTGAAAGTTTTAACTTGTCATGGACTTATTGTTAAAATAGCCTATATGGAGGAGTGGGATCAGAACTCGGTTGAAGAATGTGGGGAAGTTGGTTTCCAACATCGTGCAGACCATATTATTGGCATTGGTAATAGTTCTGTAGCAGCTTGTACAAAGGCTGTTGCAGATTTACTAGACTTGCCAGCTGTTCTTATACCGACTTCACCGTTTACCACTCTACCTTGGGTATCGGTGGAAAATAAGAAAAGAGAGCGACCATTGTTTAATGAGTCCATCCAGCTAATTATAGCGGATAGGAAGCAATTATTGACACAACCTACCTCGGAGTTGATAAATGGAGTGGTCAATACTCTTCTTTATCTAGCAGCCATAAAAGAAGTAAAAAGAAATCATCTATTCAGCTTGGTAGATGATATTCTTATCAGAAGTTTTGAAAGCGTTTTATTAAGAGGTAGTCTTCAAGCTATAGAGAATTTTGAAGCTCGGATATTATCAAAAGAAGTACAAGATGTCTTAGAAGTTCTTTCTACTTGTGTAACATTAGACCTACCTAGTGATGCTTGGGACGTGATTCAACAAATAGAATCAAAGCTCAGCGAAAGAAGAGAGGATTTGTTGGATGAGCCATTGAAACGAAATGTTGTCCTCTACTTGCTTCTGACCTATTTGACACAGGAATCAGAAGAATTTCAAGCCAGGCTGAAGTGGAGTCAACAGTTGCTTTTGTCTGCCAACTCTAGCAATCTATTGTCGCTGGAGGCAGTTTTAAAGGAAATTGCACTAGAGATGGGAGAAGATGGCTCGACACGTTGCTAGTAGGCATCGCTGTACAATAGCAATATTTAAAATACGGGCTCATGCCTCTTGCTTTCGGCAATGCTAACTGTCGTTTATTACTCAATATAACACTATCTATTATTTCAAGGAGGAATTCTTATGAAAGTATTTGCAAGTCCATCTCGCTATATTCAAGGTAAACATGTCCTTTTCCAAGGTGCAGAAGCTATCGGAAAATTAGGAACAAAGCCTTTGATTCTTTGTGATGATTTAGTATATGGGATTGTCGGTGAGAAGTTTTTGTCCTATCTCGTTGAAGAAGGGATGCAAGTCCATCGTGTTGCCTTTAATGGAGAAGCATCTGATAAGGAAATCCAACGCGTCGTAGAAATCGGAAAAGAACAGGCTAGTGATGTCGTAATCGGCCTAGGTGGTGGCAAGACGATTGACTCAGCCAAGGCGATTGCTGATTTACTAGGGGTGCCAGTTGTCATTGCTCCAACTATTGCTTCAACAGATGCTCCGACATCTGCTTTATCTGTCATTTATTCTGAAGAAGGGGCGTTTGAACGCTATATTTTCTATAAGAAAAATCCAGATCTTGTCTTGGTAGATACAGCGATTATTTGTCAAGCACCGCCATGTCTTTTGGCTTCTGGTATTGCGGATGGCTTGGCGACGTGGGTAGAAGCGCGTGCTATTTTACAAAGCAACGGAACAACAATGGCAGGAGGAGGTCAGACACTTGCTGGTATCGCTATTGCACAAACCTGTGAACAAACACTCTTTGAATACGGACTTCAAGCCATGGCCAGCTGTGAAGCCAAGGTTGTGACAGCTGCTTTAGAGAATATTGTTGAAGCCAATACCTTGCTAAGTGGTTTAGGCTTTGAAAGTGCAGGTTTGGCTGCGGCGCATGCGATACACAATGGATTCACCGCCTTGGAGGGAGACATTCACCATTTGACACATGGTGAAAAAGTGGCTTATGGGACCTTGACCCAGCTCTTTTTGGAAAACCGTCCGAAAGAAGAATTGGAAAAATACATCCGTTTCTATCAAGCCTTGAATCTTCCAACAACTTTGGAGGAGTTACATTTGGCTGATGCTAGCTATGAAGATCTATTGAAAGTCGGCCAACAAGCGACGATTGAAGGAGAAACAATTCACGGTATGCCATTTGCTATTTCAGCAGAAGACGTTGCAGAAGCTCTGATGGCTGTTGACTACTATGTTCGCTCGTTAGATAAATAAGAAGAGCATTCACAGTTGAGCATGTCCATCTAAACTGGTGAATATAGGTTCGAAGTAATTGCCTTGGGAAATTCTTTCTCAGGGCTTTTCATTTGAAAAAATTATGATATAATTGTTAAATATAAAATATTTAGAAAATTTTGAAGAATTGACTTAAAGGAGATTTCTATGGCCTATGTAGTAGCTGTTGTTGGTGCCACTGGTGCAGTTGGTGCCCAAATGATTAAAATGTTGGAAGAGTCAACACTTCCAATCGAGAAAGTACGTTTCCTTGCTTCTGCCCGTTCAGCAGGCAAGACCTTGCAGTTTAAGGGGCAGGATATTGTCATTGAAGAAACAACAGAAACAGCCTTTGAAGGAGTGGATATTGCCCTCTTCTCAGCTGGTGGCTCTACATCTGCCAAGTACGCTCCTTACGCTGTAAAAGCAGGAGCTGTAGTAGTTGACAATACCTCTTACTTCCGTCAAAATCCAGATGTTCCTCTGGTTGTTCCTGAGGTAAATGCTCACGCGCTTGATGCCCACAATGGTATCATTGCTTGTCCAAACTGCTCAACCATTCAAATGATGGTTGCCTTGGAGCCTGTTCGTCAGAAATGGGGCTTGGAGCGGATCATCGTATCCACCTATCAGGCAGTCTCTGGAGCAGGTATGGGAGCTATCTTGGAAACACAAGCTCAGCTTCGTTCTGTCTTGAATGATGGCGTGGAACCAAAAGCGGTAGAAGCGAATATTCTCCCTTCTGGTGGCGATAAGAAGCACTACCCAATCGGTTTCAATGCTATTCCGCAAATCGACCTCTTCACTGAAAATGACTACACTTATGAAGAGATGAAGATGACAAAAGAGACTAAGAAAATCATGGAAGATGACAGCATTGCCGTTTCTGCAACCTGCGTCCGTATTCCAGTCTTGTCAGCTCACTCTGAGTCTGTTTACATTGAAACTAAAGAAATTGCACCGATTGATGAAGTGAAGGCAGCTATTGCATCCTTCCCAGGGGCTGTTTTAGAAGACGATGTGGCTAATCAAATTTATCCGCAAGCCATTAATGCTGTTGGTAGCCGTGATACCTTTGTTGGTCGTATCCGTAAAGATTTGGATAAGGAAAACGGTATTCACATGTGGGTTGTTTCTGACAACTTGCTCAAAGGTGCTGCATGGAACTCTGTTCAAATCGCTGAAACTCTTCATGAGCGTGGTCTAGTTCGTCCAACGGCAGACTTGAAATTTGAATTGAAATAATTTCATTAATCCAAAGTACACAAAAGGCTGCACTCAGCCTTTTTTAGCAACAATCAGTAAGTGAGGAAGCCTATGTCTATTCAAGATTTACGTGATGTAAAAATTATTACAGCAATGATTACCCCTTTCAAAGAAGATGGCTCGATTAATTTTGAAGTTTTACCCGAATTGATTGAGCATCTGTTGTCCCATCACACAGAAGGGATTTTATTAGCAGGAACAACTGCCGAAAGTCCAACCCTGACACACGAGGAAGAACTGGAACTATTTGGTGCTGTGCAAAAAATTGTCAACGGTCGTGTTCCCTTGATTGCAGGTATTGGTACAAACGATACGCGCGACTCGATTGAGTTTGCCAAAGAAGTGGCGGCATTCGGCGGCTTTGCGGCAGGTCTTGCCATTGTGCCATATTACAACAAACCCTCTCAAGAGGGAATGTATCAGCACTTCAAGGCTATTGCGGATGCCTCTGATTTGCCAATCATTATCTACAATATCCCAGGTCGTGTCGTGGTTGAAATGACGCCAGAAACCATGTTACGTTTGGCTGAACATCCAAACATCATCGGTGTTAAAGAGTGTACAAGCCTTGCCAACATGGCTTACCTAATTGAGCATAGACCTGACGACTTCTTGATTTATACAGGTGAGGATGGCGATGCTTTCCATGCAATGAACTTGGGGGCAGATGGTGTGATTTCTGTTGCATCTCACACGAATGGTGATGAGATGTATGAAATGTTTACAGCCATCGAACAACAAGATATTCGAACAGCAGCTGCTATTCAACGCAAATTCATTCCGAAAGTCAATGCCCTCTTCTCATATCCAAGTCCTGCACCAGTTAAGGCAGTTCTCAACTATCTTGGATTTGAAGTTGGTCCACTCCGCTTGCCGTTGGTTCCATGCCCAGAAGAAGATGCCAAACGCATTATCAAAGTAGTCGTTGACGGCGACTACGAAGCAACTAAAGCGACTGTGACAGGAGTCGTACGACCAGATTATTAAAACAGTCAGGGAAGTGACTGTTTTAACCCGAGCCTGAAAATACGAAAGCGAGGCTTGTTCGGGGAACTGTTTCAGCTGGTCACCAAGAAATACGAAAGTGACCACAGAAGACCCGAGCCCCAAAAATTCGAAAGCGAGGGCAGTCTACGGATAGACTGTTTTAACGCGAGCCTGAAAATATGAAAGCGAGGCTTGTTCGGGGAACTGTTTCAGATGGTCACCAAGAAATACGAAAGTGACCACAGAAGACCCGAGCCCAAAAATACGAAGGCGAGCTAGTCCAGTGGACTATTCTTACCTGAGCTTGAAAATAAAAAAGCGAAGTAATTTAAGGTGAGCCTTGAAATAAGGGAGCGAACAACGTCTAGGGGACATTTACAATTAGCGAAGCAATCGGAACCTTTGTTTTGGTCTTGGGATTCCTGGCTTTCGGTCAGTATGATTTTCCAACAGGGATTGGCACTTTAATCGTCGGCGGTTTAATTGTTTCCCTAGGAGTTTCTCTTGGTGGTCCAACAGGATATGCCCTAAACCCTGCGCATGACCTTGGTCCTCGTATCATGCATGCCATTCTTCCGTTGAAACACAAGGGAGATTCAGATTGAGGTTATGCTTGGGTACCAGTAGTTGGTCCCATCATCGGAGGCTTGCTTGCGGCTGTCCTATATGGTCTCATTTTTTAAGAAATATCCTTCACTAATCAGCAATGGTTAGGGAAGTTTTTTTATTACGTAGATACCAAATAAGGGAGGAACTGGTCTTATGGAGAAAACAAGCAAACAAAAAAGACCTGAACCAATATGTTCAAGCCTTTTATTCGTCTTAGATGAGAGATTCCAATTTATCCACCAAGGAACCAACATAGGCGATGGTTTCTTTGAGTGGTTGGTCTGTTGAAACATCGACACCTGCGTGTTTAGCAAGGTCTTGGGCAGAAAGACTTGCACCGAGTGACAAGGTTTCCAACCATTTTTCAACAACTTCTTCAGGATGTTCTTCCAATTGCTTAGCCATAGCCGTACCGATGGTCAAACCAGCTGAGTAGGTATATGGATACAACCCAATGTAGTAGTGTGGTTGACGCATCCAGATAAGACCTGCATCGTCACCGATTTCAAAGTCTTCACCCCAGAATTCCTTGATGACATCCAACTTGATTTGGCAGAGAATATCACCATTGAGGTATTCTTCATTGTCCAAACGAGTGTAGACTTCACGTTGGAAGGCTGCTTCAAGCAAGTGAGTCACCATGTTGTGGAAGTAAGTACGGCTAATCAACTCGCTAATCAAGTAAGCCTGGAAGCCAGGGTTTTGGTTGTTTTTCAAAAGGGTGTTACATGTTAGGACTTCATTAGTAGTAGAAGGTGCCTCGATGAAGTAAAGGGATGGATCGTAGCTGAGGACGCTTTGTTTCTTAGCTAATTGGAAATGACCAGCATGTCCCAATTCGTGAGCCAATACCAAGACTTCGTTCATCAAACCTGTCCATGAAAGTAAGATGTAAGATGGTCCATCATAAAGAGTAGCACAGAAGCCACCAGTAGCCTTACCTTCGTTTTGAGCGAAGTCAATCCAACGCTCATCAAATGATTGTTCAATCATTTTCACATAATCTTCACCAAGAAGGCCCAAGCAGTCAATCAAGAATTGTTTGGATTCTTCTGGAGTAATGCGTTGGTTGTATTCAGATGGTAGACTGATTTTCAAGTCAGCATGAGTGATTTTATCCAAACCATGAGCCTTGGCAACCAATTTCACATAGCGACGCATGTGAGGAGCCAATTCCTTCATGATGACATCAATCTGACGGTCGAAGAGGTCGCGGGAGACATTTTGACTGTGCAAGAGGAAGTCAATCGTATTGTCAAAACCACGCAAACGAGCTTCGATTTGCTCGTTTTTGATATGAGACAAATAAGTTGCTGCAGTTGTATTCTTGTATTTCTTCAAGGTTGAATAGAAACCAGCAGCTGAATTGCGACGGATTTCGGTATCATGGCTGAGTTCATAATCATTTTCAAAGAGAACATAGCTATTACCGAGTGTTTGACCATTTGCCTCGAAGTTTTCAAAGGTCATATCCTCAAACTTGGTTACACCGTAGTTATTATAGGGCTGACCAAATGTTGGAGCAAAATTTGATAAAAGTTCTTCTTGTAGCGGATGAAGCTGATGCGGCTTGTCACGGAGAATAGCATCGAAGAAAGCAGCCCATTGTGATTGTTCCTCTTTTAATTCAAGTAGAAATGCTTTATCTAATTGACCAAGTTCTGAATAGAGGAAATCTCGTTGAGGACGTGCCTTGGCAGAAACGAGGTCGTATTCGTTGGCCAGGCTCGCCAATTCAGTATTCATCTTATCGACTTCCAAAGGAAGGAAGGCATAGTGGGAAAGTCTGCTATCAAGAATAACGATTTTTTCGTATTCTGTTAAGGCGGAAACGATGGTATCCTTATCAGTTAGCTTACCTTTGTAATTCGATTCGAAAGCTGTCACTTGCTTAGCGTAGGTTGCCAAATTTTCTTTGTAGTTGTCAGGGGTTGGAAATAAAATGTCCGTATCCCAGGTTAATTGCACATCAATTTCTTGACGTTTAGGCATTGCATTTGTCATGATTTTCTCCTTATTTCATTTTAATAGGTCCATTATATCATACTAAAGGGCTTTCAGCGAAAATAAGCCAAGGCAAAATTTATGAAAAAGAATACTTGACAAAATACACAAAAACCTAGATAATGTAAGTATGAAAGGGTTTACTGAAAACCAGAAAGGAGCTTTTATGCAAGTCATTAAACGTAGTGGAGAGATTGTTGAATTTGACCCAGATAAAATCTACCAAGCCATCATTAAAGCTGCACAGACAGTCTATGTCATTGATGAAACTTGGCGGAAAAATCTTGCACAGGTCACAAAGAAAGTAGTGCTTGACTTGGAAGAAGCTCATACAGAGCGACCAACGATTAGCATGGTTCAGTCGCAAGTTGAACACCGTCTTTTAGATGCAGGGTATATTTCTATTGCTGAGCATTACATTTCCTATCGCTTGCAACGTGATTTGGAACGTAACGGCTATGGCGATAAGATTATTGTACATCTGCGTTTTGAACAAGTACGTTAAGAGAAACCTAGAGAAATCTAGGTTTTTTGCTTTTATATATCTTTACATTGTTTAAAGAAAATAGCATTTCAAAAACTTTTTGAAAAAAATGTGATATTCTGAGCATATTTTTTGAAATCGGTAACATTTGTATTGTATAATATAGTTCGTAAAAAAATATATTTTCGAAAGTGAGATTTTACATTATGGCTAAAATCGTTGTTGTCGGTGCTAACCATGCTGGTACTGCCGCAATCAAAACTATGTTGACAAATTATGGTCAAGAAAACGAAATCGTTGTATTTGACCAAAACTCAAATATTTCATTCTTGGGTTGTGGTATGGCTTTGTGGATCGGTGAGCAAATTGGCGGTCCTGAAGGACTTTTCTACTCAAACAAAGAAGAGTTGGAGAGCTTGGGCGCGACAGTATACATGGAATCACCTGTTACAAATATTGACTATGATGCCAAAACAGTTACAGCGCTTGTAAATGGTCAAGAACATGTTGAATCATTTGAAAAACTTCTTTTCGCAACTGGTTCACAACCTGTCTTGCCACCAATCAAAGGAGCTGAAATCAAAGAAGGTTCTCTTGAATTTGAAGCAACTCTTGAAAACTTGCAATTCGTTAAATTGTACCAAAACTCAGCAGATGTTATTGAAAAATTGAAAAACAAAGACATCAACCGCGTCGCAGTTGTTGGTGCTGGTTACATCGGTGTTGAGCTTGCGGAAGCATTCCAACGTAAAGGTAAAGAAGTAGTACTTATTGACGTTGTGGATACATGTTTGGCTGGTTACTATGACCGCGACTTGTCAGACCTTATGGCTAAAAACTTGGAAGAGCATGGTATCAAACTTGCCTTCGGCGAAACTGTTAAAGAGGTTGCTGGTAATGGTAAAGTTGAGAAAATCATCACTGATAAGAACGAATACGATGTTGATATGGTTATCTTGGCTGTTGGTTTCCGTCCAAACACTGCGCTTGCAGGTGAAGGAATCGAGCGTTTCCGTAACGGTGCCTTCCTTGTAAACAAACGCCAAGAAACTTCTATCCCAGGCGTTTATGCTATCGGTGACTGTGCAACTATTTATGACAACGCTACTGGCGATACAAGCTATATTGCTTTGGCTTCAAACGCAGTACGTACTGGTATCGTAGCAGCTCACAACATCTGTGGCACTGACCTTGAAGGTATCGGTGTACAAGGTTCTAACGGTATCTCTATCTACGGTCTTAACCTTGTATCAACTGGTTTGACACTTGAAAAAGCTACTCGTCTTGGTTTGAATGCTGCTGTTACTGAAGTAACGGACAACCAAAAACCAGAATTCATGGAGCATGGTAACTTCCCAGTTACAATCAAGATTGTTTACGATAAAGATTCACGTCGTATCCTTGGTGCACAAATGGCTGCTCGTGAAGATATCTCATTGGGTATCCACCTCTTCTCATTGGCAATCCAAGAAGGCGTAACAATCGAAAAATTGGCCTTGACAGACTTGTTCTTCTTGCCACACTTCAACAAACCTTACAACTACATCACAGTAGCTGCCTTGGGTGCTGAATAATCAATTGAATACAAAAGCTCAGAGATAACTCTGGGCTTTTTTGGTGCTTGCTACTAATGACCCTCCAAATTTGGAAATTCATCACTCAACGATTAGTTGATCTTTCTAATTTACCACCTGCCCTAAAAATGATTTTTTGGTATAATGGAGAGAATGATTTTTTAGAGAAAGTAAGAGAAAATGAACCCATTATTAAACGGAATGAATGACAGACAGGCGGAAGCGGTGCAGACAACGGAAGGCCCGCTATTGATTATGGCAGGGGCTGGTTCGGGTAAGACGCGAGTCCTGACCCACCGCATCGCCTACTTGATTGATGAAAAAATGGTCAATCCTTGGAATATCTTGGCCATTACCTTTACCAATAAAGCGGCGCGTGAGATGAAGGAGCGGGCCTACGCCCTCAATCCTGCTACGCAAGATTGTTTGATAGCTACTTTCCACTCCATGTGTGTGCGGATTTTGCGTCGTGATGCTGATCATATCGGCTACAATCGCAATTTTACCATCGTAGACCCTGGTGAGCAACGTAGTCTCATGAAACGGATTTTGAAAAATCTGAATTTAGATCCGAAAAAGTGGAGTGAACGTTCTATCCTGGGAACCATTTCCAATGCCAAAAATGACTTGATTGATGACAAGGCATTTGAAGCCCAGGCAGGCGATCTATACACGCAGATTGTTGCTAAATGCTACATGGCTTATCAAAAGGAACTAAGACAGTCAGAGGCTGTTGACTTTGATGATTTGATTATGTTGACGCTCCGCCTTTTTGATCAAAATCCAGAGGTCCTGACCTATTACCAGCAGAAATTCCAGTATATCCATGTCGATGAGTATCAGGATACCAACCATGCCCAGTACCAATTGGTCAAGCTCCTGGCATCACGTTTCAAGAATATCTGCGTGGTCGGTGATGCGGACCAGTCTATCTATGGTTGGCGTGGTGCGGATATGCAAAATATCCTGGACTTTGAAAAGGACTATCCAGAGAGCAAGGTTGTGCTTTTGGAGGAAAACTATCGTTCGACCAAGAACGTCTTGCAGGCTGCCAATGAGGTCATCGAAAACAACCGCAATCGCCGTCCAAAAAAACTCTGGACACAGAATGCCCAAGGGGATTTGATTACCTACTATCGTGCCAGAGATGAGAATGACGAGGCGATTTTTGTCGCAGGGCAGATTGACCAGTTGCACCGAGAAGGCAAGGCTTATAAGGATTTTGCAGTTCTCTACCGTACCAATGCCCAATCCCGTACCATTGAAGAAGCCCTACTTAAGTCCAACATTCCTTACACCATGGTCGGTGGTACCAAGTTCTACAGCCGTAAGGAAATTCGAGATGTGATTTCTTATTTGAATATCATTGCCAACCCATCAGATAATATCTCCTACGAACGTATTGTCAATGAGCCCAAACGTGGCGTTGGACCTGGTACGGTTGACAAACTCCGTGATTTTGCGACCAGCCACAGCATGTCCTTGCTAGAAGCTTCTCAGGATATTATGTTGTCGCCGATTAAAGGGAAGGCAGCGCAGGCAGTCTTTGACCTAGCCAATCTCCTCTATAATCTTCGTAATCAATTAGACAACTTGACGGTTACCCAAGTAGTCGAGGCAGTATTGAACCAAACAGGCTACATCGATGCCCTTGCAGCTCAAAATACACTAGAAGCCAATGCTCGCATTGAAAACATCCAAGAATTCCTATCTGTGACCAAAAACTTCGATGAGAAGAATATTGAGGAAGAAGAAACAGGTCTGGATCGCTTGACTCGTTTCCTGCTTGATTTGGCATTGATTGCTGATACGGACGACGATAGCCGTGAGGCATCGGAGGTCACCCTCATGACCCTCCACGCAGCAAAAGGTCTAGAGTTTCCGGTTGTTTTCTTGATTGGTATGGAGGAAAATGTCTTCCCACTCAGTCGTGCAGCAGAAGATGAGGATGAGTTGGAAGAAGAACGTCGACTTGCCTATGTGGGTATCACACGGGCAGAGCAGACCCTTTATCTGACAAATGCCAATTCTCGACTCCTTTTTGGCCGCAGCAATTACAATCAGCCAAGTCGCTTTATTCGCGAAATTTCCAGCGATCTATTGGACTATCAAGGCCTTGCTCGTCCTGCAAATACTAGCTTTAAGGCCTCTTATGTCAATGGCAGAGCGACACAGTTTGGACAAGGTATGAGCTTACAAGAGGCCATGCAAGGCCGAAAAGCAACCGTCCAACCATCTGCCAAGCTCGGAGGCAGCATGCCCTTCGCATCAAGCAACAAATCGTCAAGCTCAGGCACCAACTGGTCAGTTGGTGACATCGCTGTCCATAAAAAATGGGGCCGTGGAACTGTTCTTGAAGTATCAGGTACAGGCAGCAACCAAGAACTCAAAATCAATTTCCCGGATATGGGACTCAAAAAAGTCTTGGCAAGCTTAGCACCGATTAGTAAGGAAGAGTCGTGATGAATCAAAAGTGAAGAGGAAACATCGCATTTTACAAGACTTGCGACGTCTTCATAATATTATTTTTAGAACGATATATATCACCTCAAAATGGGTCTTGACCTGACTGTTTTGAGGTGATTTTTTGTATACTGCTTAAAGCATCGAAACAATCTTGCACGCTTTGATGACATCTAGATAAGCAAATTTTGAATTTTGAATCGGATGTTTTTAGAGTGTGTCTTACCATCCATATGATAAACTACAAATATAGAAAAAAACGGATGGCTCCAAGAGAAAATACTACTTGTATTGTTATACTGATAGTAGTTAAAAGTCTTTTATTTGCTAGAGACTCTCATCTTAGTAAGGAAGGGATAGCCTAGAAATGGGACGATTAGCTTGCCAATATTTTTGTAGCTAGCGCAAAAATAGATCAAATAAAAGAAGGAGACTCTTATGAGCAAACGTAAAATTATATCAAGTTTATTTTTAAGTGCTACCGTATTGGGAGGATTGCTGTTTACACAGACACCAACCGTAAAAGCAAATGAAGAGGGAAAGGTGCAAATAACAAATAATATCCCTCAAAATTCACCTATCTTTTCTCTAGGGGATCCTATTCAAGAAACTAACTATAACGACTTGGTCCGAAAGTCAGTATCTATTGAGGATTTTTCGACAAATAGCAATAATGAGTTTACATGGAAAGTAAAGTTCGATCCTACACATTGGAACTTCACCAATGACAAGGGAGGGTACTACTTTATTATTCCTGAGGGCTTAAAGTTGAAAAGTATTACTGATACGCAGACAGGGCAAGAGCTATTAAATCAATTCCCAAATGATACCAATGACAATACTAACAGCTCTGACAGTAAGTACCGTCTCTTTAAAAAAGAAAGCAACGCGTCTGGAGATCGTAATTTCGAAAGCCAATGGGGCTGGTCTGCTGGTCGTGTAGGTAGTGGTCAAGTAAACCAATGGAAAGATAGAAATTTATTTTCAGAGATTTATTACATTGATAAGCCTGGTCATAGCAGACCAGTGACCTACCAGTTGTCAGCAGAAGTAACAAATCCACAAAATACCAACACTTCCTTCCCTCTGGTAGCGGTAATGAAAAACTTCTATGCTAGAACATCATACTTGAGTGAACCAACTTCGCTTGCAGGACTTGATGTGAAAGTTGAATGGCCCCCAAATAATAACTTAAATTTGTAGAACTAAACCAACCAGTGGCAATCGTGTGTAGTTAAGGCTACTACGATTGCCTTTTTCTGCGAGTCCTCTTCTCTTTACTTGAATAAACCAGTGCTTGAATATTATGATGAGGAAACCCGTACGTCCAGAGCTACTGAAATCTGAAAAACAGTATAATAGAGCCTAGGACACGGAGCTATTTTTTTAGAAACTGTGGTATACTTTAGATATACTGCCTGACATCGTTTCAGTAGTTTCTGCTTAGAAAGGACCTATCATCTTGCAATACAAACACTTACTCTTTGATCTTGACCATACTCTTCTTGATTTTAGCCGTGGAGAAGAAGTAGCCTTAACCCAGTTTTTGACAGCTATGGAGGTTGAAGATATTCAAGCTTTTAAAGAAGTCTATCGACCACTCAATCAGGGCATGTGGAAGGATTTGGAAAAAGGGAACATTACAAAGAAAGAGCTAATAAACACCCGCTTTTCACGGACCTTTGCCCACTTTGGTCGGCAAGTTGATGGAAGGGAGATGGCCTTGCGCTACCAAGAATTTATTGGGCGGCAGGGACAAATTTTTACAGGTGCAGATAAGCTTTTGCAGGAATTGACACACCGAGGCTACCAGATTTATGCAGCGACCAACGGCGTGACCTATATACAGGAAAATCGCTTGCTTCACTCACCGATTCAATCGTATTTTAAAGAAGTATTTATTTCTGAGCAGATGGGGACGCAAAAGCCTGCGGCTGATTTTTATGAAAAAATAGCAGAGCAGATTGCAGGTTTTCAGTTTGACCAAGCCTTAATGATTGGAGACAGTTTGACAGCAGATATTCAAGGCGGCAATAATGCTGGCATGGATACTGTTTGGTACAATCCAACTCATATGATAAACAAGAGTAAAGCAGTTCCAACCTATACCATTCATAGCTATCAAGAATTATTAGATTTGTTATAAGATATTTTAAGAAACTTATAAGGATTTTAGTATATAATTATACAGAAAGAATATGTACAAAATATAAGGAGGAAAAAGTGAAAAGATTACTGAGACGCATTCGTCCAACCAAGCCCCTAAAAGAACTCACTTGGATAGATTTGATTATTATCACAACGATTTTATGTGGTAATGCTATTTATACCTCAACCATGCAATGGATAGCATCATTTTCCGCAACAGAAACCGTTGAAACAGGAGTTCTGTCGTTTAGTCCAGCCGATAATTGGTGGGCTCTAGCCAATCAAGGAAAATTATTCCTGTTTGCCCTGGTGTATTTATTGATTCGGAATTATGATTTCAAGCAGCTAAAAGTAAAATTAGAATGGACCGTTCTACTCTGGGGACCACTGATTTTCATTGGTGCGGGCCTGATTAGCGATTTGACATTTACAGCTTTTTCATATATTCCTGGTCTATCTGGTGGATATAATTACCTTGGATACTTGCCTTATTATGACTGGAATATCATGACAGTGCTCAACCGTTTCCTAGCCGTTGACTACAGCACAGTTATCTATTCCTTGTTTAATGGCCTCTATGAAGAGTTCTTTTTCTTAGGCTTATTGTTGAGTACAGATAAGAAAAAGCGTTCGCTGGTCTTACTCTTTTCAACAATTGTCCGTATATCTTTCCATACCTATCAAGGAATGGTATCTGCTCTTGTTATTGGTGTAGCCTTCGGCCTTTTCTATTACTACATGTACACAAGGAAAAATGATAATTTATTGCCATATTTCTTAGGACATGCTCTTGCGGATATGGTTGGTACAAGTTTCTTCACATTGTTTATTGCAGGGTAAACAATGTGAAGAACGGACATCAAGCTAATCGGATAAAATTTCTTTCTCCCTACAGCTGACAAACGGATGATGATATGTAGTTTCTATCAACTCGGTATCATCATCCGTTTTATTGTGCTGATATATAGACATTTGAATTAGCTTTGATACATTGTCTCATTCGCTTGCTGTACTCTAGCTTCGCAAGTCTTATTTCCAACCTAGAACAGCCTAGCAACCTGTACCTTAGTTCCTTGTCTGAAAGCTAATTCATTCGACCATAGTGAAACTTTGTATTCTATTCAGTCAAATTTCGATTGCTTTATCATATTTTTATTCTATATTTTTTGAATTAATGATTTATTTATGGTAAAATGTATTTTTATACATCAAAAAGGAGTATAGATATGAAACAAATAAAGAATCGTTTGAAAAAACATATGTTTTGGATTGGACTAATTTCGTTGGTATTGATGCTCGTTGATAATGTTCTGGTTTGTTATTTCAATATTGAGTGTAGTCGTACTTTAAACCAAATCGAGCAGACTATTTGTATTATCCTCAGTATTCTTGTATTTTTAGGAGTGCTAAATAATAAACCGGATGTGAAGGTAGAAGACATCATAAAAAACGGTATGTCATCTAAAAATCAAAAATAATGTTTGGTAGGGACTATTGCTGAGGTATCTCAGCTGTACTTACAGTTCATACTCTTCGAAAATCAAAATCAGACGTTGTTGACTTGATTTGATGAACTTCAGTTCTATCTGCATCTGCGTCGCCTAGTCTGATTTTGATTTTCATTGAGTATCAGTATCTCTAGCTAATACTGATTTTTCAAAATACAGTCAGTATTTCCTCAAAAACTATTTGTATATAAATCACTTTACTTGTGAATACAGGTATTTAACATCATATATGTCCACCAGTCGAAAGGCTGGTGTTTCTTTTTATGACATGTATGTTATCATTTTTGCAACAGTGGTAAATGTGCATTCTTGTAAAGAAAACAAATCTAGAGAAGTTCAACGTGCATTAAAATATTAATGGTTAAAATCATAAGCCACCATTAGACGGGGTCTTATGATTGTGCTACAATAGACATAATTATAAGAGAACGGAGTGATAATAATGAAACGTACTATTCTAATATGCTTGCCGACAATACTGTTACTAGCAGCATGTCATCAAAAGCCGGATCAGGCCAATACTACCCAAAATTCGTCAACAGTTGTCTCGACTACTTCAAGTCAGTCTGCTTCAACAACTTCGGAGCAGTCAACAAGCAGCTCTACATCGGCGGAAACGGATCAGGAAGTAACAAGTACAGAGACTCAGGTAAATTTTAACGGTTCCTATTATAGTGTACAAGGAAAATATGGCGAAGTGATTATCACAAATAAAAAGCATCCGCTTGCAGCTGATTATGCACCGGGCGAAAATCCTGAAGCCTTAGCAGCTTTTCAACGATTAATAGCAGATATGCAGGCGCTAGGATTTGGTATCTCCAATAACTATAGTGGGTTTCGTTCCTATGAAACTCAGGCAAGTCTCTACCAGTCTTATGTAAATCAGGAAGGACAAGCAGCGGCAGATAGGTATTCTGCAAGAGCTGGATATAGTGAACATCAGACAGGATTAGCCTTTGATTTATTGGATACAAGTGGTAATTTATTAGAAGAGCCCAATGCTTCTCAGTGGTTGGCTACGAATGCGCATCTATATGGCTTTATTGTCCGCTATCTTCCAGGAAAAGAATCCAGCACAGGCTATATGGCAGAATCCTGGCATGTGCGATATATTGGTCAAGAAGCGACAGATATTTACAATTCAGGCTTGACCTTGGAAGAATATTTTGGTGTACCAGGTGGAGACTACTAATTTTACATTTAGTCAGAAATAAGTCGAAAAATTTGTCCGTATAACTAACTCGTGATATAATAAACCATCATAATTTTGGAGGTCCATCATGCTCAAAGCAATGGAAGTATACTTGGTTACTAATGGTAATGGTTTGGAAGCCATCGAGTTTTATAAAAATGCTCTTGGGGCAACAGTTGAGCAAGTAAATCTATTTAAAGATTCTTACCAGACTGCCCTGCTGAACTAGAAAATTACGTGATGAATGCACAGTTTCGTTTGAATGGTCAACGGTTTATGTTGTCAGACAACAACCCAGAAATGCCTTATACAGTAGGTGACAATATTACAGTTGCGCTTATCACAGATGATGCTGAGACAGCGCAGGAACTATACAGCAAGTTATCCGTAGATGCAACTGCTATCAATATGGAACTTCAAGCAGTTCCTTGGTCTCCTGCCTATGGCAATGTAACAGACAAGTTTGGTATCTCTTGGCAAATCAATGCTGAAGTAGAAGGCTACGGTTAGGAATATTACGCAGAAAACTAAAATAGATTGGACATTGTCCAATCTATTTTAGTTTTTGCCAATAAGCTTTGTAAATATACAGTTGAAGAGTAGCTGATAGGATAAGCAGTAAGGTCATCAAGGCTGAGCTTACATAAGCTGCACCAATAGTGCCAGCTAATATGATGCTGAAAACTAGAATAATGGCTCCGAGAAACATTGTTCCTATGATAGATCCAGCAATCAACCATTGACCCGCTCCGCGACCAAATAACTGGTTACTATTTTGCCAGTTGAGCATGAGGAGTCGTTGGTCACGCCAGTAATAAATCTGACCAGTTAGCAGGGCTGAAATGATGATGCCGACTGTAAAGAAGAATGCTAGAATGAATTTGACTTTCATGAAACCTAGAGCCAAAGCGAAGTAAAGTAGAGTCGGTAGTGCAAATTGCACGGCAGCCAATACCCAGAATTTTTGGATGATAAATTTTTTGAAACTTATAGGAAGTGTTCGAATGAAATGATAATTTTCCTTCTCCAATGACATGGCCACTCCGATGAAGGTTGTAGAACCAGCAAATAGACTGCCAAGCAAGAATCCAGCTAATAGAGCAATACCAAAGAAATCCCATTCAACTGAACTCAGACCACCATTCTCCGTGAAACGGCTAAAACTTGGAAAAAGCGCCACTCCCATAATGATTGGTTGTATCATGGTTTGGACCATGAGGTTGCTATCTTTAAGAGTAGATAGGTGGTGTTTCACTAAAGCCTGATTGAGATTGCTAGGAATCTTGGCAGATTTAGCATTATTGGTTCGTTTTGTCGAAGCATTTTCAATCGCCAAAACTTGATTAAAGTAGTTGGGAATGACAGTTTTAAACGCAAACACAATAAGTCCACTCATCAAAATGAGAGGAAGTCCAAAATGAAGGAGTGTTTCTAGTGAGATAGTATGGCTGACCAAGTAATGGAATCCAGCAAATACGGGTATGATAGGAAAATCAACAAAGCCACCAGATTCGAGTGAAACGGTCTGCTGAGATTGCAGGAACATGAGTGCAGCAAAAGCCAGCAAGGAAGAACCTGTCATCAGGATTGTAGAAATCAAGGTTTTACGAGGGCTTTTTGTCAGAACTTCCCCAACAAAGTGCATGATAATCAGATTGACTAAATTAACTAAAATCCAGAGAATCAAAAAGGAAGGAATGGAAGCTAAGGCGAGGAGCGGACCGCCAATTTGCCAGTAAGTGATTAGAAGTAAAGACAGACACGGCATGAGGAAG
The DNA here is from genome assembly GCF_044427445.1 of Streptococcus sp. 2020WUSS084. Taxonomy (NCBI): domain Bacteria; kingdom Bacillati; phylum Bacillota; class Bacilli; order Lactobacillales; family Streptococcaceae; genus Streptococcus; species Streptococcus sp. 2020WUSS084. The sequence goes on from NZ_JAOTGC010000001.1 coordinate 71,381, forward strand.
GGTAGGACCATCCCTTGTGCAGAGAGGATTTTAGCGAGGAAGACTTCTTGTGGCTTCAGGGGAAGTGCTAAATACAACTTTGTATCCTTACTGTCGTAGAAAACGGAGAAGAAACCTGTAAAACCGTAGACAATGGCAATAATGGTAAAGAGCGCTAGTTGCAGAGAAAAGAAACCGATAGACTGACTATAATCTACTCCCATGAAAAAGACAGAATAGAGAAGTCCGAAACTCAAAACCATAAATACTTGTTGCAAGAGGACACTTTTATAGGCTGAAAAGGAGGCGTCTTTGCGCTTACTTTGTTTCTTCTTGACGGAAGCTAGAAGTTGAGGGTTGGAATAAAGAATATTAATCTTTACTAATTCCCAAATGATGGATTTACTCATACTTCCTCACCTGCCTTCACTTGTTGGCGTCCAGCTAATTCCAAATAGATGGTTTCCAAATCTTTATCTGGATACTGTGATTTGAGTTCATCAAGACTTCCTACGAAAATGAGTTGCCCTTTTCGGAGAATAGCAATGCGGTCACAGAGTTGTTCAGCTACTGAAAGGACGTGTGTAGAAAATAGAACGGTGTGACCAGATTGAGCATGTTCTTTCATCATTTGTTTTAGGTCGAAAGAGGCCTGAGGATCCAGTCCAGTTAGGGGTTCATCCAAAATCCAAATATCAGGGTTAGGGATCAATGCACCAATAATAATGGTTTTCTGACGCATACCGTGTGAAAAACTATCAATAGGCTCATGCTGGCGCGCTGTCATATCAAATAGACTAGATAGTTTAGCGATACGGTCATCAACTGTATCCTTTTCTACACCATAGACCTTGCCCATAAAGTGCCAGTATTCAAAAGCTGTTAAGTGTAGGAAGATGTCTGGCGAATCTGGAACATAGGCTATCCGTTTTTTGACTTCATCGCGGTTTTCCTCTAGGTTTAAACCATCAACAGAGATAGTTCCATAACTGGCTTCGATTATCGAAGTCAGTAGACTGATTGTCGTTGTTTTTCCTGCCCCATTGTGACCAATTAAACCGAAAATCTCGCCGCTTTCAATTGTCAAATTTAGGTCATCAAGTGCGATTGTTTCGCCGTATGTTTTTGTGATATGGTCAAATTGTATCATAATAACCTCCTTGTTATTCGTGAACTAAAAGTAGGGGCTTGTAGGTATTCCAAGCCTTATTCCAAATGTTCTTCGAATAATATATACAATTAATTACATTTATTATACTGCTGAATTAGTACAAAAGCAATAGTTTCTATCAATATTTTTGTAGTATAGATGCGGATATATTCCAAGAAGTCGAGTGTAAAAAGGAATGTAATAAGCTCGATTATCAGAAAATTTGCTATAATGTCCACATCTCACCGAGCAGTCCGTTAGCTATTATTTTACGAGCGGGTTTTAGTTTGCTCGTTTTATAGTTCTCCGATAAATCGATAATGTAGTTCAATCGTAACTTGGCGATTTTTGCCACGTCCAGTTGGTTGGTGAATGACGATTTTATCAATCAGTTGTGTTGTCAAGTTCTCAAGTTTTGTGTATTGGCGAATAGTTCGCATAAACTTGTCAGTGTTTTGCGTAGATTCGGTCTGGCTAACCAGAACCTCTTTGTTTAGCTTGGTTGCGTTTATTTTTATATGAGTCTTCTAAATGATATATACCCTTCATCAAAATATGTTTCAAAATATAGGCACCAATAATCAATCCGATGACGAGGATTACATAAAGTGTTTCTGCATTCATTTTTAATCTCCTAAATAATTTTATTTTGTTGTATGGTATTGGATGACGCGACGTTCAACCGTTGTATTGCTATCAAGTTTTTTGATAGCTCGCTCGACTTGAGTCAATAAGACATTGTAAGGATTTTCTATAATACTCTTATCGCAATTATATGTGTTGGTGATAACAAGCACATACGCTTTTTCTTCATTTCTAATTTCAGACGCTAAAAGAGCGAGAACATAGCTTTCCTTGACAATGATATTGTTCGTTATTTTGAAAACAGCAGCACCGTCATCTGTTACGTTTAGCAGTTGGATATGGTTATCTTTGAAACTCCCCATATCCAATACGGATAATATCTCTTGAACAGAACTAATTTTGCTTGAAAAGAAGTAATGCTCTTGAGATAGAAATAATTTATCTCGCGATTCGATAGCTCCTTGATTGAGTAGCTCATCTCGGCGTTGCCCTATGAAGAAATTGCGGATACAATAGATAAAAATACCTATTATACAAGTAATTATTATCTTTTCCATAAAATCCCTCCATTTTTTTCATCAAAATCCCTGCTACAATAGGGTTTGAGTGTGTTTTAGTGAATGGTCGTTAACTAAAACAATGAAAAATCAAAAAATGCCGACTTGGCAAGGCTTCAAAAACCCCGTCAAATCAGCATTTCTAATATTTTTTATTGATACCTTTAATTGTTTTAACAAACGACCGTCCACTAAAACTTTTCACGATCTTACTTTACTGTTTTTTCTAGTTTTTGTCAACGATTTTTGGGTTAATTTTTCTGTTTATTTGGATATTATTACGCTTCAGGACGCTATAAATGGTAGCGGTAGAAATCTGGAACTGGCTGGCGAGGTCTCGAACGGTCAGCTCTTCTTCCAGATAACTTATAATAACTTGCTTTTCTTTCGATTTTGATATACCTTCATTTCCTAATTTCACATCTCGTTCTTTAGCTTTACGTAGTCCGTCTTTGGTGCGTGCCGAAATAGCTTGAAGCTCCCACTCTGCCACATAGCCCAATATAAGGCAGAAGAACTTGCCGGTCAGTGGTCTGTTTCAATTTGTTCGTGAAGAGATTGAAGGCGGATATTGTAGCTGGTTAGTTTCGAGATGATAGCAGACAGGTGGAGCATTTTTCTGGTTAGGCGGTCTAGCTTATACACCACAAAGCTAGTTTTTATGCCGCTGTCGGTGTCGGTACATTCTTTGGCGAGCTTGAGAGCTTTTTGAAGTTGTGGGCGGTCCAGATTCTTTTTCGATGTAGAGTTTGTCGCAGAAGTTCAGGGCTTCTTTTTGAACTTCTAATCCCGGTTCTATTTTAGAAGAAAATTATAATTATGTAATAATTTTTTAGATTTCTTGTATATTAAAAAGATGTTTTTGTCCCTATAACATTGACTTTGTCCCAAAAGATTGTTATTATATTTCTAGGAGGATAGACAGATGAAAAAAAAACAAGTGATAAACCTTATTAGATATTTTACAGAGGGCAATACTTCTGGATTTAGAACTGAAGCTTATGAGATAGCTAAAGCATTCGACAAAGCGGGGGATCACCAATTAGCAGAATATATTATAGCAATGCTTTCAGAAAACAATACATTTATTCCACAAGTAAGTGAAGAAAAATTTGAATCACTAAGAAAAATTCAGTTGACAAATTTCAACCCTTTACCACTTCCAGAAGCTATATCTTCAGATGTTATAGGAGTGGTGAACGCCGTGCGACGAAACATTGGGGTAGATAAATTTCTGTTTGAAGGTGCACCTGGGACAGGGAAGACAGAAACAGTAAAGCAGATTGCTCGCTTGCTGCAAAGAGAACTATATGTTGTAGATTTTGAAACTATTATTGATAGTAAACTAGGTCAAACTGCAAAAAATATAGCTAATTTATTTAAAGAAATCAATAGTTTTACACACCCTGAACAAACGCTTATCTTGTTCGATGAAATTGATGCTATTGCATTAAACAGATTAGATAATAATGATCTTAGGGAGATGGGGCGTGCAACTACAGCAATATTAAAAGGGATGGATACGTTGAGAGACGGAATTGTTTTGATTGCAACCACTAATTTATTTAGCGCTTTTGATAAAGCTCTAATTCGAAGATTTGATGCAGTTATTAATTTTAATCGATATAGTCAAGAAGATTTATTGGTGATTGCGGAATCTATGATGTCAACTATTTTGAACGATTCAAAGCATTCTGGTAAAAATGTGAGACTTTTTAAAAAGATAGTTGCGCTTTGTTCCCCTATTCCATATCCTGGGGAGCTTAAGAATACCTTGAAAAGTGCAGTCGCATTCAGTAGTCTAACAGATAAGTTCGACTATTTACGACGATTATTTTCAATTTTTTATAAACCGGTTGACAACACAACCTTAAAAGAGTTGAAAGAATTAGGTTTTACGGTAAGAGAAATCGAAATTTTGACAGGAATATCTAAAAGTCAAACAGCTAGAGAATTAAAGGAGGATTGATATAGATGAATGATCTTTTACAATTGAAAGGGCGTTTTGAGCAACGATCGAGTAGTAGTAAGCCAGGAGCACCCAAACTCTTATCCAATAAAGTTGTGACGATTAATGAGTTAGTGGAGTTAAGAAATCAGCTAGAGTCACTAAGACAATACTGGGAAACTGTTACCTATTTTGAAGGAGCTTTTATAACAATTGTTTATAAAGACATAGTAGCTAAGAGTCGGCGAGCAAAAGAGCTATTAAAGAAGAATAGTCGTACTTTTCCAAATGATCTAATTGTTGGTGCTCGTTATATAGAAGGTGACAAGATACGACATGCCATTACTTACTATGTTGATAACAATACTATTGTTGAAACAATAAATAAATTAGACTTAGCGATAGAAATTCTTGATGAAGAATTTTCCGGCAAGATTACTACAGAAGTAGTTGATGCAATAAATGCTAAGTTGTATCCATATGGAAGTTCTAAGTTATCGAAGACAACATTCTTACAAGTCATTGTTGATGTTAGCTCTATCGCAGAGTTCACTATTCCAGAGGCAAATATTGATTCAGGGCAACTGTCAATTGTTAGTGTGTTTAAAACGGAACTACAAACGTCCGAACTGCTTCGTAGATTGGGCTTAGATATTTCTATCGGTAGAGTAATAGATGATTCAACCATTTTATTAACTCCGGATGAGATTGCCTTAATAATGGAAAAGGCACCTTATCTCATATCTATGGCGACAGTGGATTTATCTCAATTAGATATTCTGGATTTTGATGAGGCAAAATCGAGCCAAATATTGTCAATTCCAAATCCTACCAATGAGCCTATCATCGGTGTTATTGATACTTTATTTGATGAGAGCGTTTATTTTTCGAAATGGGTAAAATATGAAGATAGAGTTGATAGTCAAATTGAAAAAATGTCAAGTGATTATGAGCATGGAACGGGCGTATCATCTATAATTGTTGATGGGGCTTCAATTAATCCGGATCTTGATGATAATTGTGGTCGTTTCAGAGTCAAACATTTTGGTGTTGCTACAAGCAAACAATTTAGTTCCTTTACCATTATGAAACACATAAAAGAGATAGTTGCTGAAAATAGAGAAATTAAAGTTTGGAATTTATCTCTTGGTTCTGCACTTGAAATTCATAAAGATTTTATCTCTCCTGAGGCGGCAATATTGGATAAAATTCAATACGATTATGATGTTATATTTGTTGTTGCTGGAACAAATAAGCCATCAGATTCGAATAGCCCGATGTTAATTGGAGCACCAGCAGACTCAATAAATTCACTTATCGTTAACGCAGTAAATAGGGAAAATATGCCTGCTTCATATTCCAGAATAGGTAAAGTTCTATCTTTCTTTAATAAACCAGATGTTAGTTATTATGGTGGAGATGGTAGAGATAGAATTAGGGTATGTTTCCCTTTAGGAGAAGGTTTTGTTAAGGGAACTTCATTTGCAGCGCCTTGGATTACGAGGAAAATTGCATACCTCATACATAAAGTGGGATTAAGCAGGGAAGTTGCTAAAGCATTAGTGATTGATTCAGCTATATCTTGGAGCCAAAATATGGCATCTTCAAATGTTATAGGTTACGGTGTTGTTCCTCAAGATATTAATGAAGTAATAAATGCAAAAGATGATGAGATAAAATTCATTTTGACTGGGGAATCTCTCAAGTATGATACATATAACCACCAGTTACCAGTTCCTATTGTAAATGGACAACATCCTTTTGTTGCTAAAGCGACACTCTGTTATTTCCCAAAATGTTCCAGAAATCAGGGAGTTGATTATACTAACACAGAATTAGATATTTATTTCGGAAGAATGTTGCCTAATGGTAAAGGTATTAAAACAATAAATGACAATAAGCAAAGTGATAATGTAGCACTCCACGAAGAAGATGCGCGGGAACAATACAGAAAATGGGATAATGTAAAATCAATTATAGAATATGTTAAACCACGTGGACGTGCGAAGAAAGCTTATGATAATGGCTTATGGGGATTCAGTCTCAAGACTAAGGAGAGATTAAATACTGGAGACGGAGAAGGGCTAAAATTTGGAATTGTTGTCACTCTTAAAGAAATCAACGGTATAAACAGGATTGACGACTTTATAAACCAATGCTCAATGCGTGGCTGGTTAGTGCAAAGAATCGATGTGGAAGAACTGATTCAAGTTCACAGTATTGCTGAAGAAGAAATTAGTTTTGATGAGTAACGAGCGTCAAAAGTGTTCCTTTATATTTGGTAAATATTGTAGTATTTTTGTTTGAATCGGTTAGAAATTAAATTAGAAATTATTAAGAAAGTGTGGATAATGAATGGAAAGCTTTACAATTGAATTTGAAGCCGATTCAGATGGCTATTTTACTTATGAGTGTCCATTTTGCGAAGAGCAATTTAAGCTATTGGCTTCCGAGGTGCAAGATAGAGATTTTGAACTCAAGGAACTATTTTGTCCGTATTGCGGATTAGTTGATAATGCGGATAAGTTCTATTCAAAGGAAGTATTAGCCTATATTCAAAATCTCGCCGAAGAATGGATGATTAACACTATAAATAAGAGTTTTGGTTCAATCAAAAGTTCAAAAAATTTTAAGGTTGACTTCAAGAAGATAAAGCATAACTCCATTGCTAAACCATCTGAAATAGACTCCGTTGAGGAAGTATTTACTTGTGAAATGTGCGAAAAACATGAAAAAGTTTTATTCAGTGCAGGAGCTTCAAAAGTTTTCTGTGCTTACTGTGGAGGTGATTTATGATGGAAGAATTACAAAAATATAGGAAAATCAGTTTAGATTTCAGAAGAAATTCATCAAATATGTTGAATACAAAGTATAATGATGGCTTACTATATCTCATCAGATTTAAAGAATTTATTGACAAGAACGATATTATATGTCAAATTTTAGAAGACCTATGGACTGATTTACCGAAAGACTTTAATGAAAAGCTCGTATCGGAAGATAATAATTCAGGATGGAGCAATTTCAGTATTCCCATAGATGAATCGAAACATTTAAAACTTTGCTATGATTATTTGAATAAAATTATAGAAGATGACGTTGATTTAGCAGAATTATCTTGTGCATTTCTTTTAACTTCTTCTAAAAAATTTAATGATAAAATACGAGAGTTTTTGAAGAAAGCGTTCAAACCCTTAGTTGACTATATCAACGATCAATTATCTCAAAAAATAATAGAATTAACCGGAGTAAATCAAGCCATGTCTCAAATTACACAAAATATTGAAAATAATTACGGAACAGCTTCAGCAGTGGGAACTGGAACTATATCATCAATAAATAATGTCTCTACGACGGATATTGAAACTTTAAAAAATCTCTGTTCAAATATTTTGAAAGATTTAACTGGATTAAATATGTTGTCTGAGGATGATAAGGAAGTGATTATTGATGATATTGAAACGATTCAATCGCAAGTCGTTTCCGATAGACCTAAGAAAATAAAGCTTAAGAAAGCGTGGTCTTCAATTCAAAGTTTTCTCCCTAAAATCCCAGCAGGAATACCTGTCACATTACAATTAATAGAACTGGGTGAGAAATTATCCGCACTATTTTTTTAGTACTACAATCTCTTATTGTGGGATATATAAAAATCACGGGCTATTCCGTGATTTTTGTGGTTATAGGATTTGTGGCGATTTGGACTGCTGTCTGGACTGTGCTATAATAGACCTATGAACGATTTGATCAAGCATAAGTTGGAGTTGCTGCCGGACAGTCCGGGTTGCTACCTCCATAAAAACAAGTACGGTAAGATTATCTATGTGGGCAAGGCCAAAAACCTGCGCAATCGGGTGCGGTCATATTTTCGTGGTGCCCATGATACCAAGACAGAAGCCCTGGTGTCAGAGATTGCCGACTTTGAATTCATCGTAACGGATTCTAATATCGAGGCGCTCTTGTTGGAAATCAATCTGATTCAGGAAAACAAGCCTCGCTATAACATCATGCTTAAGGATGACAAGTCCTATCCCTTTATCAAGATTACCAAGGAACGTCATCCACGGCTGCTCATTACACGGCAGATTAAGAAGGATGGCGGTCAGTATTTTGGTCCCTATCCAGATGTGGGTGCGGCCAATCAGACCCTCAAACTATTGGAGCGCCTCTATCCTTTCCGCAAGTGTAAATTGCCTGAGAACAAGTATTGTCTTTATTATCATTTGGGGCAATGTCTGGCTCACGGGGAAGACCTGCCCAGCCTGTCTGACTATGACAAGATGGCCAAGGAAGTGGCCCAGTTCTTGACAGGGCATGATGATAAGATTGTCAAGGAAGTTCAGGACAAGATGAAAGTGGCAGCTGGCAATTTGGAATTTGAAAGAGCTGCGGAATATCGTGATATTCTTCAATCTATTTCAACCCTGCGGACCAAGCAACGGGTGATGGCTCATGATTTGCAGAATCGGGATGTCTTTGGTTACTATGTTGACAAGGGATGGATGTGTGTGCAGGTTTTCTTTGTTCGGCAGGGGAAACTGATTGAGCGGAATGTCAATCTTTTTCCATACTATAATGATGCGGACGAAGATTTTTTGACCTACATAGGTCAGTTTTACAGGGACCAGCAACATTTGATTCCCTCAGAGGTCTTGATACCGCAGGATATTGACCAAGAAGCCGTAGAAGCTCTGGTAGATACCAAGGTCATCAAGCCCCAGCGTGGTGAGAAGAAGCAGCTCATCAATCTGGCAACCAAGAATGCGCGTGTCAGTCTGGAGCAGAAGTTTAATCTTTTGGAAAAAAATCTGGAGAAGACCTACGGTGCTGTGGAGAATATCGGTCAGTTGCTGGGGATTCCGACGCCTGTGCGGATTGAGGCTTTTGATAACTCCAACATCATGGGGACCAGTCCTGTGTCGGCTATGGTGGTCTTTGAAAATGGGGTGCCTAATAAAAAGGAATACCGTAAGTACAAGATTAAGACGGTGGAGGGGCCAGATGACTATGCTTCCATGCGTGAAGTGCTGCAACGCCGTTATAGTCGGGTACTTCGGGACGGTTTGACACCGCCTGATTTGATTATCATTGACGGTGGTCAGGGGCAGGTTAACATTGCCAAGCAGGTCATCGAGCAGGAGTTAGGCATGTCTATACCAATTGCAGGTTTGCAGAAGAATGACAAGCACCAAACCCACGAATTGCTCTTTGGCAATCCGCTGGAAGTGGTGGAGTTGCCACGTAATTCTCAGGAATTTTTCCTCCTGCATCGGATTCAAGATGAGGTTCACCGCTTTGCTATTGAGTTTCATCGTCAGGTTCGGTCAAAAAATTCCTTCTCATCCAAATTGGACGGTATAGAAGGTTTGGGACCAAAACGCAAGCAGGCTCTGATGAAGCATTTCAAGTCTATTGGCAATATCCAGTCAGCCAGCCTGCAAGAAATCGCAGAAGCTGGTGTACCGTATAAGGTGGCGGAAAAGGTCAAGGAAAGCCTTTCTTCAAAGGATGAGATTTGAAAACATTCCCATAATGTGTTAGAATAAACTATCAATGACTAAATAAGGAGAAAGCAATGGCTTTTGGTGAAGAAAAACACAAAAAAACAACATTTGAGAAAGTGACTTTAGTAATCGTTGTCGTGATGGTTGTAGCGACATTGGCTGGCTTGATTTTACCAGCTATTAATGCATTGATGAATTAAGAACCTGTATTTACAGTTCGGCACTTTTATCTAAGGTTGGTTTTTAAGCTGTTCATCGTTAGTTTTTTCAAAATACAGTCAGTATTCTCTCAAAGAACGACCTTGATTAGCTAAAAAACTTCTCTTATATATAAGCACTTCGCTTGTGAATAGAGGTCTAAAACGCTTTTAAGCGTTTTTTTCTAGGAAAGAATAGGGTAAATTATGAGTATGTTTTTAGATACCGCCAAGATTAAGGTCAAGGCAGGTAAGGGAGGCGATGGGATGGTTGCCTTCCGTCGTGAAAAGTATGTACCAAACGGCGGTCCTTGGGGCGGTGATGGTGGTCATGGTGGGAATGTTGTCTTCGTTGTAGATGAAGGCTTGCGGACCTTGATGGACTTCCGTTACAACCGTCGCTTTAAGGCTGATGATGGTGAAAAAGGGATGACCAAAGGTATGCACGGTCGAGGAGCGGAAGATTTAATTGTTCGTGTACCGCAGGGAACAACTGTGCGTGACGCTGATACAGGTAAAATCATTACGGACTTGGTTGAGAATGGGCAGGAATTTGTTATTGCTCATGGTGGTCGTGGTGGTCGAGGAAACATTCGTTTTGCGACACCTAAGAATCCTGCGCCAGAGATTTCTGAAAATGGTGAACCAGGTGAGGAGCGCAACCTTGAATTGGAATTAAAAGTACTAGCTGACGTTGGTCTTGTTGGTTTTCCATCAGTTGGTAAGTCAACGCTTCTTAGCGTGATTACAGCTGCTAAACCAAAGATTGGGGCCTATCACTTTACAACCATTGTTCCTAACTTGGGAATGGTGCGGACCAAGTCAGGCGAGTCATTTGCAGTGGCTGATTTGCCTGGTTTGATTGAAGGTGCTAGTCAAGGCGTGGGACTTGGAACGCAATTCCTCCGTCACATCGAGCGGACACGTGTTATCTTGCATGTTTTGGACATGTCAGCAAGTGAAGGTCGTGATCCTTATGAGGACTATGTAGCCATCAACAATGAATTGGAAACTTATAATCTTCGTTTGATGGAGCGTCCTCAGATTATCGTTGCCAACAAGATGGACATGCCAGAGGCAGAAGAACATCTGGAAGAGTTCAAGAAAAAATTGGCAGCCAACTATGATGAGTTTGAAGAATTGCCACAGATTTTCCCAATTTCTGGTATTGCTCACCAAGGTCTGGAAAATCTACTAGAAGCCACAGCCGAGTTGCTTGAGAAAACGCCAGAATTCTTGCTCTACGACGAATCAGATTTCCAAGAAGAAGAGGCTTACTATGGCTTTAATCCAGATGAACCAGAATTTGCAATCAGTCGTGCAGACGATGCAAGTTGGATTCTATCTGGTGACAAGCTGGAAAAACTCTTCACCATGACCAACTTCGATCGTGACGAATCTGTCATGAAATTTGCTCGCCAGTTACGTGGAATGGGTGTTGATGAAGCCCTCCGTGCGCGTGGTGCCAAAGACGGCGACATCGTCCGTATCGGCAAGTTCGAATTTGAGTTTGTGGACTGATACAGTCTGGGGATAGACTGTATCAGCTGGTCGCCTTGAAATACGAAAGCGACCATGTCTGGGGGACAGTTTTAACCCGAGCCTGAAAACTCGCAAGCGAGGTAAGCAGTTTGACTGGGAGTGGGAAAGAACTCGACTAGTTAAAAAAGAGTTCGTCTTCCCACCCCCGCACAGTTGATTAGATCAGATTTGGAGTGTAAAACACGAACAAATCTGCCAATCAACCACTGCGCTGAGATGTTGACACTAACTCTGAGTAGTAGCCGCTGGGCTTTTTGCCCAGCCTCTAGTCAAACTACGCCAAGTCCTAGGGGATCTTGGCTAGCTACTTTACTAACTTCACCCAAATGGTAGTATCAACCATTTGGGCTCCGTGTCGTAACGTTGGAACTACCTTTAAGTCCTAAAGGACTTGATGTAGTACGGTAGCCGCTATGGTGGACTATTCCGTACAGGCAGTAGTTTCGACTGCCTGTACTCCATGTCGTAACCTGTCCGGTAAGTTAGTCTAGTACGAACTTAGAAATTCTAGAGCAGACTATAGCTTTACAAATTTCATTCAGTTGGTGACAGTCGTTTGTGAGCAATCTAAAAAAATAGTTGGAGGTCTGTATGGGTGATAAGCCAATATCCTTCAAGGATAAAGATGGGAATTTTGTTTCAGCAGCCGATGTTTGGAATGCTGAAAAATTAGAAGAACTCTTTAACAGGCTCAATCCCAATCGCAAATTCCGTTTGGAACGTGAGCGTTTGGCAAGAGAGCAAGAAAAGGAATAAAGTCAAAATCTGCTTGTTGTATCAGAAAACAGGCAGATTTTTTTAAAAATTTATTGACTATTTATTATTGGCTATATGCATAAGAATACAAGATATGGTGCGAATATTTTTGCGGTGTCGGTAATTTTATAGAAATTCTCAAAAGTGAAATTTCTTAAAAAATATGAAAAAACTATGAATATACTGGTTTCTTCTCGAATTGAAGCGGATTCATAATATTTCATAATGTTTTTTTGAGGAATTTTATAATATTACTTGGCATTTAAAGTTATTTGTAGTATAATACCTCGGATGATTGCAGGAGTTTTCAAGGCTTTGATACAAAGAGTAGAAAATTTGTGTAATTAAATTAATATTTATATGGGGGATTTTTTATGCGTAAAGCAAATAAAAAATCATTTGACTGGTACGGTACGAAACAACAATTTTCGATTCGTAAGTATCATTTTGGTGCAGCAAGTGTTTTGCTTGGTGTGTCGTTAGTTTTAGGTGCCGGTACACAGGTTGTTAAAGCTGAAGAAGCTGGTGCTTCATCAGAACCAACTATTGCCAGTAGTGTAGCGCCTGCTTCAACAGAAGCGGTTGCAGAAGAAGTTGGAAAAACAAATGCTGAAGTTATGCCAGCACCGGCTGAAAATACGAGTGCGGTAGCTACGACTTCGACAGAAGTTGAAAAAGCGAAAGCTGTTCTTGAACAGGTAACATCAGAATCACCACTGTTGGTTGATCTTGGTCAAAAAGAGTTGGCTAAAACTGAAGATGCAACTCTTGCGGAAGCTGTAGCGGATGTTCAAGCAAAACTTGCAACAGCTAAGGCAATTTGGGCGGACCCAGCAGCAACTGTTGAGCAAGTTGAAGCGCAAGTCGCAGCGGTTAAAGCAGCCAATGAGGCGTTGGGGAATGCATTGCAAAAATACACTGTAGATGGTCTCTTGACAGCGGCTCTTGATACAGCAGCACTTGATACAACTGCATCAACATTGAAAGTTGGCGATGGCGAAGGTACTCTTCTAGATAGAACGACAACAGCAACACCTTCAATGTCTGATCCAAAAGATGCGGCTATTGCTCCTCATATGCTTATCACTGGTCATGAAGCAACTAAAGAATCTGGTTGGTACACCTTTGCATCATACGATTCAAATCCTACCAAAAAAGATGAGGGAGTTTACATTCGTTACTCATTAGATAACGACCCGTCAACTACGACCGTGATGGCAGAATTAGTGGATAAAAAAGCTGGAAATGTGGTGGAAACTCATACAGTTGATGCGGGAGCAAAAGTTACATTTACATATCCCTCAACAGTTGATGCCTCAAGCCAAAATTTTACCTTGACATATGATGTTTCGGAAGCCGTTGAAGGGGGAAGCCCAGGTAGATTAGATTTTGTTGGACCAGGTTTCATCAACATGGTTATAGTGCCTGCTTATCAAGTCAATACGACTCGTTATGTCACTGAAGATGGGACAGTTCTGGCAACCTATAGCCTACAAACCATTGCAGGTCAAAAAGTTACCTCGTCTAGTGTACGTGATTTTACGGGTTATGATTACGTAAAAACAACGACTAAACCTGTTGCAAGTGTTTATCCAGAAGGTACAGTTGCGAATATTTTTAATAATCATGGGAAAAGCACATTAGGTTATAAAGTTCTTCGAGAGTTTGTTGCGGAAAATAAAACTATCTTGAAGTTTTATCATGTAGATCCAGCTTATACAGGCGAAGTGGACTGGACTGGAACTGATACAAAAGGCTTTATTCATATTTTAAATACATCTCCAGCGGTCTATTACGATGGAAAAACGGATACTTACAATACAAATTCGATTATTATTGCACCACATACCGTTGAAAATGGTGTGATGATTTTTGGTGAAAGTGCTACAAATGATCAAGGTAGTAAGTATCGTGTAATTGCTCAATGGAAAGGTGATGCAACGAGTGGTCCGTATGGAATACTCTATCTTGGTACTCAAGTTTGGACAACTGCAGATACAGGTAGCAAAGAGTACGGTTGGCGTGGTGTATTTGAAAGCTTTACTAATAAGGGGTATGTTCCTGGTGGTGAAGTGTTGACGCTTCGAAATCGTGCGGTAACTACAGCATACGAGACAACTCATATCTACAAAGCAAATTCCAAGTATGGTGATGTTATTGTTGAGTACTACGATACTGACGGAAAACAAATTGTAAATTCAGTTGTGGATACTCCTAAGTCAGAACTTGGTACCCAGTATAATACAGATGCTGACCATAGACCGGATAGATTGGTTGTTGATGGTACAGTCTACTTCTACAAAGAAGTGAAATCTGATTCAGCTAAGACAACCGGTACAGTAGTTGCAGGTACAACAACTGTTAAGTATGTTTACGAAAAAGCTGGTAGCGTTAATGTTAACTTTGTTGATGTCAATGGTAAAGTAATCAAAGCTCCTGTTTCAGATGAAAAAGATGCGAAACCTGGTTATAATTATGATACCGACTTGGATCAGAAATTAGCTTCCATCACTTTTGAAGGCAAGGTGTACAAACTTGTTCCTGCTGGTGATTATCCGGTTGGTAAAGTTGGCAAGGGAAATAACTTGATTGCAGTTGGCAATAATACTGCGAAAGGTATTGACCCAACAACAGGTAAGATTGAAGCTGGTGTTAACAAAGAAGTTACCTATGTCTATAAAGCAGTGACAGGTTCTGTAGTTGTAAATTACAAAGATACAGAAGGTAATGTAATTAAAGATCCAGAAACGGATGTGTCTGATGCACCGGTTGGAGATGCTTATACTACAACTGACAAGAAACCAAACGAAATCGTCACAAAAGATGGGTCACGCTATGTCCTTGTTCCATCTAAGACAGATGGTGAGGAAAATGGTAAAGTTATCGAAGGAACAATCACAGTAACTTATGTTTACCAGAAAGTTGCAAACTGGATTCCAGAGATTCCAAATGTACCAGAGTCAGAGCGTCCAAAAGTACCTTACCCATTTGACCCAACAGAGCCAGATGAGCCAATCGATCCAACGATACCAGGAACAAATGGTGAGATTCCAAATATTCCTTACGTTCCAGGATACACACCGGTTGATCCTAAGGACAACACACCGTTGGAACCAGTTGATCCAAACGATCCAGGTAAGGGATATGTACCACCAACACCAGAAAATCCAGGTGTTGATACACCAATTCCTTATGTTCCAGTTAAGAAAGTCGTAACTAACCACGTTGATGAAGAGGGTAACCCTGTTGCGCCACAAGAAGAGGGAACAAAACCAAACAAATCAATCCCAGGATATGAGTTCACAGGTAAAACTGTTACTGATGAAGATGGCAATACAACTCACATCTACAAGAAAACTCCGGAAGTTAAGAATGGTACAGTTGTTGTTAACTACGTAACAGAAGATGGTACAGTTATCAAGGATCCTGTAACAGATACACCAACTTCCCCAGAAGGCACACCATACGACACTACAGACAACAAACCTAAGACAATCACTTTCAAAGATGAAGAGTATGAATTGGTTCGTGTTGATGGTACAGAAAATGGTAAAGTTGTAGAAGGTGAAACAGTTGTGACTTACGTTTACCGTAAAGTTGAAACACCTGCTAAGAAAGTTGTAACTAACCACGTTGATGAAGAGGGTAACCCTGTTGCGCCACAAGAAGAGGGAACAAAACCAAACAAATCAATCCCAGGATATGAGTTCACAGGTAAAACTGTTACTGACGAAGATGGCAATACAACCCACATCTACAAGAAAACACCAGAAGTTAAGAATGGTACAGTTGTTGTTAACTATGTGACAGAAGATGGCACAGTTATCAAGGCTCCTGTAACAGATACACCAACTTCCCCAGAGGGTACACCATACGACACTACAGACAACAAACCTAAGACAATTACTTTCAAAGATGAAGAGTATGAATTGGTTCGTGTTGATGGTACAGAAAACGGTAAAGTTGTAGAAGGTGAAACAGTTGTGACTTACGTTTACCGTAAAGTTGAAACACCTGCTAAGAAAGTCGTGACTAACCACGTTGATGAAGAAGGTAACCCTATTGCACCGCAAGAAGAGGGAACAAAACCAAACAAATCAATCCCAGGTTATGAGTTCACAGGTAAAACTGTTACTGACGAAGATGGTAATACAACCCACATCTACAAGAAAACACCAGCTAAGAAAGTTGTAACCAACCACGTTGATGAAGAAGGTAACCCTATTGCGCCACAAGAAGAGGGAACAAAACCAAACAAATCAATCCCAGGTTATGAGTTCACAGGTAAAACTGTTACTGACGAAGATGGTAATACAACTCACATCTACAAGAAAACACCTGCTAAGAAAGTTGTGACTAACCACGTTGATGAAGAGGGTAACCCTATTGCGCCAAAAGAGGATGGGTCAACACCAAAACGTCAAATTTCAGGTTACGAGTATGTGCGTACTGTAGTTGATGAAGAAGGTAATACGACACATATTTATCGCAAACTTTCTAATAAACCAACAACACCTGAGAAGGAAACTCCTGCAAAACCTCAAGCAGGTAAAACCGCTTCAGGTAAAGCTCAATTGCCAAATACTGGTGAGGCTTCATCTGTGGCAGGTGCACTTGGTACAGCAATGCTTGTCGCAACGCTTGCGTTTGCAAGAAAACGTCGTCGTAACGAAGATTAGTCAAAATTCTTTATACAGACTTTATTCCCCCATATAGAAAGTATAAGAATTGTACGTAACAGGCAGGATTGCCTTTCCGAAAAAATGAGGCTGGGCAAAAAGTCCAGAGCTACATCTTAGAGTTCGCTCCATTTCCAACCTCCAACAGTCGGTCACTACTCTGACTGTTGGAGCTGTGTGGGGGTGGGAGACGAGCTCTTTTTTTGTTCGGTCGAGTTCTTTCTCACTCCCATTTTTTTGTCTTATTTTGATATACTAGATATAGTATATTCAACGAAAGCATGAGAATTTGATATGAAATTAGTCTATACAGATATTCGCAATCCTCTGACGCAATATTTAACGAATACCGCAGCAGAATTTGCTAAGGAAGGTAAGCGAGTTTTTTACATTGCTCCAAACTCTCTATCCTTTGAGATGGAGCGCAAGGTCTTGGAATACCTGCCTGAACAGGCAACTTTTGATATTATCGTGACCCGTTTTGGGCAATTGGTACGCTATTTGATGATTGATAAGAAAGAAACAGGTCAACCACTGGATGATGTTGGTCTTGCCATGATTTTCTTTCGTGTTCTATCGCAATTTGAAGACGGCGACTTGAAAGTCTATGGTCGTTTACAGACAGATTTTGGGTTCATTAACCAGCTAGTTGCTTTATACAAAGAATTGCAACAGGCAAATATGTCTATTTTGGACTTGGAAGCCATGGAGTCACCAGATAAGCAGGCTGATTTGGTGAAGATTTTTCTGGCTGTAACAGACATTTTGTCCAAAGAAGGCTTTGAGCATCAGTCTAAGTTAGCACAGCTGACTTGCTTGGTGGAAACTGGTCAGTTGGATGAGCAGTTGAAGAACATTGTGCTGGTGGTAGACGGATTTTCTCGTTTTTCGGCAGAAGAAGAAGCTTTAGTAAGTGCTTTAAATGAACGGGTGTCGGAAATCCTGATTGGTGTATATGCCAGCAAGAAAGCTGTGCAAGCCGCCTATGCGGAAGGGAACGTTTATCAAGCCAACGTTGACTTTTTACGTCAGTTATCAGCGCAGTTCCAGACTAAGGCTACTTATATTGGTCAAGAGCCAGTCTTGGACAGTATTGGTAAATTTTCAAAGAATATGGAAGCCTATTATGACTACAGCGGGACCATGATAGACTTGACTCCAGCAGACCAAGAAAAAATCCAACTCTGGGAAGTCGTTAACCAAAAAGAAGAGGTGGAGCAGGTTGCGACCGCCATTCGTCAGCATGTGCATCAAGGGGCTCGCTATAAAGACATCTTGTTGCTCTTGGGTGATGTAGATAGCTACAAGTTGCAGATTGGCAAGATTTTTGACAAGTATGATATTCCTTACTATTTCGGCAAGGCAGAGGAGATGAGTCATCATCCCCTGGTCCACTTTGTGGAGTCCTTGGAACGCTTGCGTCGCTATCGTTTCCGTGCAGAAGACCTGCTCAATCTCCTCAAATCTGGTTTGTACGCCAGCATTTCCCAAAAGGAGCTGGACCTATTTGAGTCTTACATCCTTTTTGCGGATATGAAGGGGCAGGCTGCTTTTTCGAGGGCTTTTTCGGTCAATGGCAGAGCGGACTACGATGTTGAGACTGTCAAGGAGAAGCGACTTGTCTATGATTTGAATGTCTTGGAACCCCTACGTGCTAAGATTATGGAGCCTTTGAACCAGCTGTTTAAGGCTGGACCACAATCTGGAACTGCCTTGCTTGAGAAATTTATGGCATTTTTGGAGGCAATTGAGCTTCCTAAAAATATGGAAAATATGTCTCGAAATTTGAGTGAAGTAGAGCAAGAAAAAGAAGAACAGGTCTGGAAAAGTTTTACCCATATTCTAGAGAATTTTCATCAGATTTTCGGAAAAGAAAAATTGAAAATGGATGACTTTCTGGCTATTTTACAGGCTGGTATGCAGGCCAGTCACTATCGTACCGTTCCTGCAACGGTTGATGTGGTCAATGTCAAATCCTATGATTTGATCGAGCCGCACACTGCTAAGTATGTTTATGCTATCGGAATGGGCCAGTCCAATTTTCCAAAAGTTGCTAAGAATACCAGTCTATTGACAGAAGAAGAGATGGAAAAAGTCAATCTTGTCTCGGCTAGTTCTTCACGTTTTGATTTGGTCAGCCGAGAGAATATCAAGAAGAACCATGCTGCCATGATGTCTCTGTTTAATGCTGCGACGGAACAGTTAGTTATTTCAACTCCTCAGATTTATAACGAAGGCGAAGATAGTCTCTCCCCTTATATCAAGATTCTCCAAAAAATGGGGCTGAAATCCGAAGAACATGGTCGGATTAAAACACTTAGTCCGCAAGACATCGGTCACTACAAGAGTCTCTTATCCCGTTTGATTGAGTCAGAAAGACCATCTCTTGATAATGAAGAATGGGAAGGGCAGACGGCCTTCTGGACAGTCTTGGTTCGCCATTTGAAGAAGAAATTGGAGTCGCAAGGCATTGAAATTCCGACCATTACTGGCGAAATAACTTCTAAAAAACTTGCAGCTGATACCTTGGCTGCTCTCTATCCAGAGGATAAGCCGCTCAATCTTTCTGCATCCAGCTTGACCAATTTCTACAATAACCAATATCTTTACTTTATCCGCAATGTTCTTCGCTTGCGGGAACAGGAATCCATCCATCCGACTGCCTTTCAGCATGGTTTGTTTTTGCATCGGATTTTTGAACGAGTGGTCATGGACCAGTCTGATCTAGATTTTGATCAAAAAGTGGACAAGGCTATCCTGCATACGCGTGACGAGGCAGAATTTGCTATGTTTTATAGACAAGATGCAGATGCTCGCTATACGGAGGAGGTGCTGGATAAGATTGCTCGTTCCAGTGCGACTATTTTGCGGGATAATGATTTGGTTGAAATTGATGGTCAGGAAAAGAGTTTCCGTCAGGATAAGGCGCTGGTTTTTGACCTTCAAAATGGCAAGAGTGTGCATGTAAATGGTACAATTGACCGCTTGGATACCTTGCAAATCAATCAGGCTGTCGGTGTTGTGGATTACAAGTCCAGCGACCAATCTTTTTCAGTTGGGGATTTTTACAATGGTCTCAAACCTCAGTTGGTGACCTACTTGGCAGCCTTACAAGAGCTGGATGAAACCAAGGATAAACCTGTTTTTGGGGCTATGTATTTGCATTTGCAGGATCCGATTATCAAATTAAAGGATACGAAGAATTTAGAACAGCTAGAAGGAGCTGCCAATACTAGCTTGGTTTACAAGGGGCTTTTCTTGAAGGAGGGAAGTCTGGGGCTCAATCATTTTTATCAGACTCGTAACCAACTCTACACGGAAGATGAGTTTGCGGTTTTATTGAACCACAACCAAGAACTCTACAAACAAGCTACCAAGGACATCCTGGCTGGTCGCTTTGCTATTAACCCTTATACCAAAGATGGTCGCTCGGTGGCAGGTGAGCAGTTGAAGGCAATCACTGGCTTTGAGGCGGATCGGCACATGGGCATGGCACGGCGGTTGGTCAAAGAGGCCAAGCGTCAAGATTGGATGGAACGAATGAAAGGAGGTCAGGACTAATGGCTTTTGAAGAATTTTTAAGCGCGGAAAAAATCAAGGCTGTGCAGCTGGCGGAAGCCAATTCTGATAAGCAACAAAAACGCACACCTGAGCAGATTGAAGCCATCTACACGCACGATCAGAATGTTCTGGTCTCTGCATCGGCTGGGTCAGGCAAGACCTTTGTCATGGTTCAACGGATTTTGGATAAGTTGAAGCGTGGTGTGGGAATCGACCAGCTTTTTATCTCGACCTTTACAGTCAAAGCGGCTGGTGAGTTGAAGGAGCGGATTGAGAAAAATCTCAACGAAACCATTGCGGAGACGACCGATATGGAATTGCGTCGGCATTTGTCTGCCCAGTTGGCGGATTTGACCAAGGCGGATATTGGGACCATGGACTCCTTTACGCAGAAATTGGTCACAACCTATGGTTATAGCCTTGGTATTTCTCCGCAGTTTCGGATTTTACAGGATGAGACTGAAAAAGCAAGTCTGAAAAAAGAGGTTTTCGATCAGCTTTTTGCAGATTATCTTGAACAGGATGAAAATGGTGCATTCCGCAAACTGGTTCGCAATTTTTCAGGTAACCGCAAGGATAATAGTAGTTTCCGTCAGGTTGTTTATCAGGTGCATGATTTTAGCCAATCGACGAGCAATCCAACTAAATGGCTGAAAGAGCAGGCTGTTCAAGCTGATTTGTACAGTCAAGAGCGTATAGAGCAGATCTTAGAGCAAGGCTTTAAAGAAAAAGTATTAGACAAACTCTATCAAGCTGCAGATTTCTTCCGCTACCATGTGGAATGGGGCAGAAATGACTTTGGTTCCGCCAAGTATTTTGCCAATGTGGAAGAAGTCTTGGATTTGTTGACAGGTTTAGATAGTCTGGACCAGAAGGACTTGATGGAACGGGTTGAAAGAATCCTTCTCATCAATGACCAGTCCAGAGGAAAAGGCCTGACCAATGTCAATCGACCAAAAGATGAGCATTTGATAGCCTTTAAAGAAGAATACAATGCTGGCAAGAGCCAGATTATCTCAGGACTACGGGATTTGGGTCAGGAAGTCTATGAATTGACCTTGCTGAAAGATTATCAGGTTCAAGCTTTGCCACTGCTTGTATTATTACGTGATTTTGTCCTAGACTTTTCACAGGCTTATCTGGATGTCAAAATCAAGGAAGCAGCTTTTGAATTTGGCGATATTGGGCATTTCGCTATTCGCATTTTAGAAGAAAATGCGGACATCCGCCAGTTTTTCCAAGAAAAATACCACGAAGTCATGGTGGACGAGTACCAGGATAACAACCATAGCCAAGAGCGAATGCTGGACCTGCTGTCTAACGGTCACAACCGCTTTATGGTGGGCGACATTAAGCAGTCCATCTATCGATTCCGTCAGGCGGATCCGATGATTTTTCAAGAGAAATTTGAACTGTACCAGGCAAATCCTCAGGCTGGAAAATTGATTTTGCTCAAGGAAAACTTCCGTAGTCAGATTGAGGTCTTGGAGGCAACAAATGCTATTTTCACGCGCCTGATGGACCGTCAAGTAGGGGAAATCAAGTATGACGACACCCACAGTCTAGTGGCTGGTAGTCCTGGTCAAAAAATTGCCCAGCCCAAGCATGAGATGGAATACTTGATTTACGACCAGCAGGATAGTGCACCTTCTTCAACGGATGCTGAGGAGGAAACTCCTCTGACTGCTGGTGAAATTGAGGTCGTTGCAAAAGAGATTATTCGTCTTCACAATGAAGAAGGAGCAGACTTCAAGGACATCACTCTCTTGGTACAAAAACGGACGCACAATGACCTCATTATGTCCATTTTTGAAAAACATGGGATTCCTATTGTGGCAGATGGCGGAGCAGCCTCCTATCTGCAATCTTTAGAAGTCATGATCATGCTGGATACCTTGCGGGTTATCAATAATCCACTCAATGACTATGCCTTGGTTGCCCTGTTAAAATCGCCTATGTTCCGATTCGATGAGGATGAACTGACACGGATTTCCTTGCAGGCTGGGACAGGTTTCTTTTACCAGAAAATGGAATTAGCCCAACAAGTAAGTGGACAACATCCTGAACTTATGTCAGGAGAGTTGAAGAAGAAAATTACGGATTTCTTGTCTATTTTGGAAAACTGGCGTGCCTTTGCTAAACTGCACTCTATTTATGACTTGATCTGGAAGATTTTCAATGAAAAATTCTACTATGACTATGTCGGCGCTCTTCCAAATGGCAGCAAGCGTCAGGCCAATCTATATGCACTAGGTCTGCGTGCCAACCAATTTGAAAAAACAGGCTACAAGGGCTTGTCCCGCTTCATCGCCATGATTGACCGTGCCTTAGCAAATGATAAGGATTTGGCAGATGTACAAGAGTTTCTACCGCAAAATGCTGTACAACTTATGACCATTCACAAGTCAAAAGGTTTGGAGTTCAAATATGTCTTCCTCATGAATATCGATAAGCGATTCAACTTGGAAGACCATTACCAATCAGTCATCATCAGCCGGAAAAATGGTCTGGGTATCCAATATTTAGCGGATATGAAAGATAAGGTAAATAGCCCATTGCCTCAGGTACGAGTCTTAATGAACACCCTTCCTTATCAAAAGAATCTCCAAGAACTAAAAATTGCCAATCTTTCAGAACAAATGCGGTTGCTCTATGTCGCATTAACGCGTGCTGAGAAGAAGCTGTATCTGGTTGGAAAGGGCAATGCTGACAAGTTAGCTGAAAAATACGATGGCAAGAAGGAAGATGGCGTACTTGCCCAATCAACACGTGAAAGTATGGCGACCTTCCAAGACTGGATTTTAGCCATTGATGAGGCCTTCTCAGGAGAAGACTTGCACTTCAAAAAAGTTTTTGTGACGGACGAGGATTTGACAGAGGAGAAGATTGGTAAACTTACATTGAAGAATAAGCTAGAAGACGCCAGCCTTAAAGATATTCGTCAATCAGAAGACATTGCCCAAGCCTTGGACCAATTATCTTCTGTCCAAGAGTTGAATACCCGCTATAAGGCTGCGATTGAATTACCAAGTTTACGCACTCCAAGTCAAATCAAGAAACTCTATGAGCCTGTCTTGGAACAAGAAGGCATGGAAGTTATGGAAAAATACCTGCCAAAACGGACCTTCAACTTGCCAGATTTTTCCAAGAAACCAAAAATCACTGGAGCCCAAGTCGGTTCAGCAATCCATGAACTCATGCAACGCTTGGATCTGTCTTGGTTGGTGACAGAAGATACGGTAAGAGAAGCCCTAGAAACTGTTCATGCTGAGCAAGCGGTTAAAGACAAAATCAATGTTCAAATGATTTTGGATTTCTTTGATACAGACTTAGGAAGAGAAATTCTAGCCAATACGGACAAACTCCACAGAGAAGCTCCATTTGCAAGTTTGCAGACTGATTCTGTATCGCAGGAACAATTTGTCCTTCGTGGGATTATCGATGGCTACCTGCTATATGATGATCATATTGTCCTCTTTGATTATAAGACAGACAAATATGACCAACCAATCCAACTCAGCCAACGTTACCAAGCTCAAATGCAACTCTATGCCGAGGCATTGAAAAAAGCCTACAAGATAGATCGTGTAGACTGTCATTTGATTTTGCTTGGTGGGGAAAGGATTGAAGTGGTAGAAGTCAATACAAATTAAAAGCGAGTGGTTAAACTCGCTTTTTCTGTTTGGTTAGATTGAGTCCGAATGGGACAAGGTTCTCTTCTTTTTTCAAAATCCGCTGGATATTTTCCTTGTGGCGGATAATGACAAATAGGCCCAAAAAGACGATGATGATGGTAAAGAGCCAGTCGTAGCTTGGCAGGATGATTCCTATTGCTGGAAATAGCAGAGCTCCTAAGATTGCTAAAGCAGCAGCCAATACGCTGGAGAAGGAAACCATCGAAGTGAGGTAAAGAGAAGTCACAAAAATGATGACTAGATAGAGGCAAAAAGCAGGTGCGACGCCCAGAAGCATACCAGCAGATGTTGCAACCGCCTTTCCACCTTTGAATTGGGCAAAGATAGGGAAAGTGTGTCCCAGTACAGCCATTAGCCCAAATACAATCGGAGAAATTCCTTGGGCATGAAAGATCAGCGGAAGCAAGGCTGCCACAGTTCCCTTGAGAAAATCAATTACAAATACAATCGTACCAGCCTTTGGACCTAAAATACGGAATGTGTTGGTTGTTCCAGTATTTCCCGAACCATGTTCACGAATGTTGATATTGAAAAAAGTTTGACCTATCCAAAGTCCTGACGGGATAGATCCCAATAAATATGCAATAAATAGTAAAATAAGATTGACTAACATGTTTTCATTATAGCATATTTTCATCTAATTTAGTCCAAAATCTTATTTTATGAGCTGTCTCAGCCGATAGGTAGCAGAAATATTTTGCAAAAATGCTAAAAAACTTGTAATATAGAAAGGATGATAAGTATGGAGGTCAATTTTGGCTAAGAAAGAGATTGATATAAATAATTACAATGATGATGCCATTCAGGTATTGGAAGGGCTGGATGCCGTTCGCAAACGCCCTGGTATGTACATCGGCTCCACAGACGGAAACGGCTTGCACCACATGGTCTGGGAGATTGTCGACAACGCTGTCGATGAGGCTCTCTCAGGATTTGGTGATCGGATTGACGTGACTATTAACAAGGACGGTAGCCTGTCTGTGTCTGACCGTGGACGCGGTATGCCTGTCGGTATGCATGCAACAGGCAAGCCAACAGTCGAAGTCATCTTCACCGTTCTACACGCAGGTGGTAAGTTCGGTCAAGGTGGCTACAAGACTTCAGGTGGTCTTCACGGGGTTGGTTCTTCGGTGGTCAATGCCCTGTCCAGCTGGTTGGAAGTTGAGATTACCCGTGACAGTGCTGTTTACAAACAACGGTTTGAGCAGGGCGGAAAGCCAGTTACGACTTTAGAGAAGATTGGTACCGCTCCAAAATCAAAAACAGGTACAAAAGTTACCTTTATGCCTGATGATACCATTTTCTCAACGACTGATTTCAAGTTTAATACTATTGCCGAACGCCTGAAAGAATCAGCCTTCTTGCTCAAACAAGTCACCATGACCTTGACAGATGAGCGGACGGGTGAGCAGGAAGAGTATCACTATGAAAATGGCGTCCAGGACTTTGTATCCTACCTCAACGAAGACAAGGAAACTCTGACACCAGTCCTCTATTTTGAAGGGGAAGATGCAGGATTCCAGGTCCAAGTGGCTATGCAGTACAATGACGGCTATTCAGACAACATCCTGTCTTTCGTTAACAACGTTCGGACTAAGGATGGCGGTACCCATGAAACAGGTCTCAAACTAGCTATTACCAAGGCCATGAACGACTATGCTCGTAAGACCAA
The DNA here is from genome assembly GCF_044427445.1 of Streptococcus sp. 2020WUSS084. NCBI lineage: Bacteria > Bacillati > Bacillota > Bacilli > Lactobacillales > Streptococcaceae > Streptococcus > Streptococcus sp. 2020WUSS084. The sequence continues at coordinate 97,206 of NZ_JAOTGC010000001.1, forward strand.
CTTGCTCAAGGAAAAGGACAAGAATTTGGAAGGCTCTGACTACCGTGAAGGTTTGTCTGCGGTCCTTTCTATCCTTGTACCAGAAGAGCATTTGCAGTTCGAAGGACAGACCAAGGACAAGTTGGGAAGCCCACTTGCTCGTCCTGTGGTGGACGGCATTGTATCGGATAAATTAACCTTCTTCCTTTTGGAAAATGGCGAGCTAGCATCTAATCTAGTTCGCAAGGCCATTAAGGCCCGTGACGCTCGCGAGGCTGCGCGTAAGGCGCGTGACGAATCCCGAAATGGCAAGAAAAACAAGAAGGATAAGGGCCTCCTATCAGGAAAATTAACTCCAGCCCAGTCCAAAAATCCAGCCAAAAACGAACTCTATCTGGTCGAGGGAGATTCGGCCGGAGGCTCTGCCAAACAGGGGCGTGACCGTAAGTTCCAAGCCATTCTACCTTTGCGTGGTAAGGTTATCAATACCGCCAAGGCAAAAATGGCGGACATCCTCAAAAACGAAGAAATCAACACCATGATTTATACCATCGGTGCAGGTGTTGGGTCAGATTTTACTATCGAAGATGTCAACTATGACAAGATTATTATCATGACCGATGCGGATACGGACGGTGCCCACATTCAGACCCTCTTGCTGACCTTCTTCTATCGCTATATGCGACCATTGGTAGAAGCAGGACGAGTTTACATTGCCCTTCCGCCACTTTATAAGATGTCAAAAGGCAAGGGCAAGACAGAAAAGATTGCTTATGCTTGGTCTGACGGAGAATTAGAAGATCTCCGCAAGGATTTTGGCAAGGGCTTTATCCTCCAACGCTACAAGGGACTTGGTGAGATGAATGCCGATCAGCTCTGGGAAACAACCATGAACCCTGAAACCCGTACCCTTATCCGCGTCACCATTGAAGACCTAGCCCGTGCTGAACGCCGTGTATCCGTCCTCATGGGCGACAAGGTCGAGCCACGCCGCAAGTGGATTGAGGACAATGTCAAGTTTACCTTGGAGGAAGCGACAGCTTTTACTAAATAATCTCAGGGAAGTTGAGGTGCCATATGGTTTTAGAAAATAAATTTGGGATTGAAGATTCGGCTGAATTAGCCCGTCTTGAAGAACAAATCAGCAAGAAAAAAGCAGCTCAACTGTTCGAAACTGGTCAGTTATTCCAGATAGAAGTTGGGACTTTTGCAGGTTTGGCACACATTCATCAGGCTTTATTTAAGGATATTTACGACTTTGCAGGTAAAATTCGCGATGTCAACATTGCCAAAGATAATTTTCAATTCGCTCCACGAATCTTTCTTGAGCAGTCTTTAACCTATATCGACAAGCTACCTCACGAAACTTTTGATGAAATTGTTGAAAAATATGCGGATATGAACATTGCTCACCCTTTCCGTGAGGGAAATGGTCGTAGTATGCGTATCTGGTTGGATTGTATGCTACGAGATAGTTTGGGCAAGGTGGTTGATTGGAATAGTATTGATAAAGATGACTATTTCAATGCGATGATTAGAAGTCATGTATCAACAGGCGAGCTTAAATATTTATTATTTAAGGCATTAACAGAGAATCTTGATCAAGCAACATATTTCAAAGGCATCGATCAATCCTATTACTACGAGGGTTACAACCTTTATCGTATTGAGGATTTGTAAATCTAGCATAAACAAATGATGTGAGGTGTTTTATGCCATTAAGAGTAAAATTAACTGACCGTTTTCAAAAACGGTTGTCTGAATGGGCTCGAAAGCGCAAGCCATTTAAAAATAAACAGGAGTTGGAAGAGAAATTTGACCAAGCATTGAAGATTTGGCAATCTTCCAAAACTCGGCAACATGCAGAAAACTTGCTATCTGAGCAAGGAAAATTAGAACATTTTTTACATAGCACGGAACGGAAACTGTCTCGTATGCCTTTTGGTGGAGATAAATTTGCGGCTATTCCAGGCTTGATTTCCATGGTGCGAAGCTATATCCGTAGAGATTACAGCAAGTTACCCAAAGGGACAATCCTCGCAATTATAGGTGCTTTGATTTATTTTTTCAGTCCTATTGATGCCTTACCAGATTTCATCCTTGGAGCAGGTCTACTTGACGATGCCTTTGTCCTTAATGCCTGTTTGAAATTAATCAAAGCAGATGTCGAGGACTTTAGAAGCTGGCAAGCAAGCCAGTGGAAAGTGGATGAGTAGCTCTGCTAAAGTTTTTAAGAAAAAAGCCAACTATCGAGCAACTTAAGAAAGTTCCGTATGCTTCTCAGCATACAGAGGTTCTACGTTCAATTTGGCGAGCAGATGTGCCTAAATACGGGATTTCTTCTACTTTACAAGGTGAATTACTTCGACAATTAGAAAAACTTCGCTGGGAAGCTCAAGCAAATGGCAATGTCAATTGGTGTGAAGAGCACTCAGACTACTGTCGATTCATAAAGGAGACTCTCTATAAAGGAAAAGTCCTTTCTTCTCAACAGAAGCAAGAGTTAGTTTTAATAATGGATTATCTAAAATCGTGTGGTGAATATGCTCAAGCTTATCAAGAAAATTTGATTGATGATGAGGAACTAGAAATTGAGAAATTAGCATATGTTGATGATAATCTTTATGATAGAGTAGGGGATATGATTGCTTTCTTTTATCAGAGAACTTAGGTAAAGAACTAATGTTTAGCTAAGGAGAGGCTGGGCAGAAAGTCCAGCCTCGCTTCTCAGAGTTCGAGTCAACATCTCAGCGCAGTGGTTGATTGGCAGATTTGTTCGTGTTTCCCACTCCCAATCTGACCTAATCAACTGTGCGGGGGTGGAAAGACGAACTCTTTTTAGACTGGTCGAGTTCTTTCCCACTCCCGAAGGTCTCTTCCGTTCTCACTACTTAAGGCGATTATCAAAAAAAGTAAAAAAGAAAATTTTTCGACAAGAAACAAAGAAAGGAATGTTCAGCTAGTCTGTCTAACTGAACACGGGACTGAATCGTCCCTTTGTATCTTAATTTATGTCTAACATTCAAAACATGTCCCTTGAGGACATCATGGGAGAGCGTTTTGGTCGCTACTCCAAATACATTATTCAGGAGCGGGCCTTGCCGGACATTCGTGACGGTCTAAAGCCCGTGCAACGTCGGATTCTTTATTCCATGAATAAGGACGGCAACACTTTTGACAAGGGCTACCGTAAGTCTGCCAAGTCAGTCGGGAATATCATGGGGAATTTCCACCCGCACGGTGATTACTCTATTTATGATGCCATGGTCCGCATGAGTCAGGACTGGAAAAACCGCGAGATTTTGGTGGAGATGCACGGAAACAACGGTTCCATGGACGGCGATCCGCCTGCGGCGATGCGTTACACCGAGGCTCGCCTGTCGGAAATGGCTGGCTATCTCTTGGCTGACATCGAGAAAAAGACGGTGCCATTTGCCTGGAACTTTGACGATACGGAAAAAGAACCCACTGTGCTACCAGCTGCCTTCCCTAATCTCTTGGTCAATGGAGCGACAGGAATTTCAGCAGGGTACGCGACTGACATCCCGCCGCATAATTTGGCGGAGGTCATCGATGCCGTTGTTTACATGATTGATCATCCGACAGCTAGCTTAGACAAGCTAATGGAGTTCCTTCCTGGACCAGACTTCCCAACAGGTGCCATTATCCAAGGGGCTGACGAAATCAAGAGGGCCTATGAAACTGGTAAGGGCCGTGTCGTAGTCCGTAGCCGTTGTGAAATCGAGCAACTCAAGGCTGGCAAGAAACAGATTGTCATTACTGAGATTCCTTACGAGGTCAACAAGGCTGTTCTGGTTAAGAAGATTGATGATATCCGTGTCAACAACAAGGTGCCTGGTATTGCTGAGGTGCGTGATGAGTCAGACCGTACAGGTCTGCGGATTGCCATTGAGCTGAAAAAAGACAGCGATGAGCAAACCATTCTCAACTACCTTTACAAATATACCGACTTACAAATCAATTACAACTTCAACATGGTGGCCATTGATAACTTCACACCGCGTCAGGTCGGCTTGCAGAAAATTCTGTCTAGCTACATCGCCCACCGCCGTGAGATTATCATTGCCCGTTCTAAGTTTGACAAGGAAAAGGCAGAGAAACGCCTCCATATCGTAGAAGGCTTGATTCGTGTTATTTCTATTTTGGACGAGGTCATTGCCCTTATCCGTGCCTCTGAAAACAAGGCGGATGCTAAGGAAAACTTGAAAGTCAGCTATGAGTTTAGCGAGGAACAGGCAGAAGCAATCGTGACCTTGCAACTCTACCGCTTGACCAATACCGACATTGTGACCTTGGAAAATGAAGAAGCAGGCTTACGCGAGCAGATTCAGACCTTGGCAGCCATTATCGGTGATGAGCGGACCATGTTCAATCTCATGAAGAAGGAACTGCGTGAGGTTAAGAAGCAGTTTGGCAATCCTCGTTTGAGTGAATTGCAGGATCAGGCAGAAGCGATTGAGATTGACACCGCCAGCTTGATTGTCGAAGAAGAAACCTTTGTCAGCGTGACCAAGGCAGGCTATATCAAACGAACAAGTCCGCGTTCCTTCAACGCCTCAACCCTTGAAGAAATGGGCAAACGAGAGGATGACCAGCTGATTTTCTTGCAGAATGCCAAGACAACCCAGCATCTCCTGCTCTTTACCAATCTTGGAAATGTTATCTACCGACCTGTCCATGAACTGACAGATATTCGTTGGAAAGATATTGGTGAACACCTGAGCCAGACCCTAATGAACTTTGATACCAATGAAGAGATTATCTTCGCTGAACTGGTTGAGAATTTTGAAGAGGGAACTTATTTCGCGGTGACTAAATACGGTCAAATCAAACGTGTGGAGCGGAAGGAGTTTGCTCCATGGCGGACTTACAAGTCTAAGTCAACCAAGTATGCCAAACTTAAAGATGCGGATGATGTGGTCATAACTGTATCGCCTGTAGTTTTGGACGACATCATGCTCATCACAGAAAAGGGCTACGCTCTGCGATTTAACATCGAAGAAGTGCCAATCATCGGTGCCAAGGCGGCCGGTGTCAAGGCGGTCAACCTCAAGGATGGGGATGTGGTGGCTGCGGCCTTTATCAGCAATACCAGCTCCGTCTATCTCCTGACCCAGCGTGGTAGTTTGAAGCGGATGGCGGCGGAGGAAATCCCTGTGACCAGCCGTGCCAAGCGTGGTTTGCAGGTGCTTCGCGAACTCAAGGCTAAGCCTCACCGTGTCTTTGCGGCGGGTCCAGTCTTGACGGACCAGGGAGATTTTGACCTCTTTAGCACAGCAAATGAAGATGAAACGACTAATCAAATCCTTCACGTGCAGTCCAAAACAGGCAAACTCTATGAGGTTGATGTGACCCAGCTTAGCCTGTCTGAACGCACTAGCAACGGTAGCTTCATTTCGGATACCATTTCTGATGAAGAAGTTTTCAGAGCCTGGATAGACTAAAAAGATGAAAAGATTGCTCGCAAAGCAGTCTTTTTGCTATACTGTAGAGGAGGTAAATGCTATGAAAATTATCAAATTATTTTTCAGTATAAAAGTCTATCTATGGCTTGTTCTGTCCTTCCTTCTGTTATTGTGTGGTGTATGGGGATATGGCTATCTCTCTGGCGAAAGGAGCAGTCAGCAGGAAGTGAGTGTTCATACAGCTATTGAATCTGTCGAGCAGGTCAATGAACTAGTATTTCTAAATACAGCTGTCCAGAAAATTGTGACCGCTAAAAACTACACGGTCTTATTTGGTCAAGAAATGCCTTTTTCAGAAAAATCAGCCCTCTTAATCATCAAGTACAAGGCAAAATTTGGTATCAAAAGTCCTGTATCCATTGAACATCTTTCTGAAAATCGGTACAAAATTACCCTTCCAGCCTTTGAAGTCATTGGATTGGAATTAGATGCAGAAGAACCTTATACCTTATATGATAAGAGCGGTGAGATACTGAGTTTTGCGACAGAAGAAATCGATACTGCCCAACTCATCACAGATGAATTTCAGTCAGTAGAGCAAGAAAAGTTTTTAGCAGATTATCAGGATGACATAAAAGAGTCAGCCAAAACCTACTATCAAAATTTATTTAGTGCTATCTCACCTGAAATTCAACTAGAATTTGTTTTTAAAGAGTAAGGTGGAGCCCGACGCCACTTATCAGAGTTCGTGTCAACATCTCAGCGCAGTGGTTGATTGGGTTTAACAGTCCAGTGGACTGTTAAAGGTTGGAGATAAGATTTGCGAAGCAAATCTCAGCAATTCGTGTCTTACACTCCAAATTCGACCATTACGACTGTTGCGAACAAAGTTCGCTTCATCTCCAACCTTAAACTGTCTCCCAGACAGTTTGAGCTGTGCGGGGGTGGGAGTGAAACAGTCTGAGGATAGACTGTTTCATCTCAACAACTAGAAATAAAGACTTGTTGACGAACTCTTTATTAGACCAGTCGAGTTCTTTCTCACTCCCTTTTCTTATATTCACAAAATTTTCTGAATTTTTAATTGAAAATCACTTTCAAAAGTAGTAAAATAATAAAAAATGAATTTGGAGAAACTATATGACAGCGAACATTGACTGGGAAAACCTTGGTTTTTCTTATATGAAACTACCTTATCGCTTCATCGCTCATTTCAAAAACGGCCAATGGTCTGAAGGGCAATTGACCGAAGATGCGGAACTGCACATTTCAGAAAGCTCACCAGCCCTTCACTATGGTCAGCAGGCCTTTGAGGGCCTTAAAGCCTATCGCACCAAAGAGGGAAAACTCCAGCTCTTTCGTCCAGACCAAAATGCCGAGCGCCTGCAACGGACAGCTGACCGCTTGCTCATGGAGCCTGTACCGACTGACCTTTTCATCAAGGCCTGTAAAGAGGTGGTCAAAGCCAATGCAGACTACGTTCCTCCCTATGGAACTGGTGGTACCCTTTATCTCCGTCCGCTCCTGATTGGTGTCGGCGACATTATCGGCGTCAAACCTGCGGAAGAGTACATTTTTACCGTTTTTGCCATGCCGGTTGGCAACTACTTCAAGGGTGGTTTGGCTCCGACCAACTTCCTCATTCAGGACAAGTACGACCGTGCAGCACCAAATGGAACAGGGGCGGCTAAGGTTGGTGGTAACTACGCGGCATCACTCTTACCGGGCCAATATGCCAAAAAGCAGGGCTTCTCAGATGTCATCTACCTGGACCCAGCTACCCACACCAAGATTGAAGAAGTAGGGTCTGCAAATTTCTTTGGTATTACAGCTGATAACGAGTTTGTCACACCGATTTCACCATCAATCTTGCCGTCCATTACCAAGTATTCTCTCTTGTATTTGGCAGAGCATCGTCTGGGGATGAAGGCAGTGGAACGAGAAGTCCTTGTCGAAGAATTAGACCAGTTTGTCGAAGCAGGAGCTTGCGGAACAGCTGCAGTCATCTCACCAATTGGTGGTATCCAGATTGCAGACAAACTCCATGTTTTCCATAGTGAAACAGAAGTAGGACCTGTCACTCGTAAATTATATGACGAATTAACAGGTATCCAGTTTGGTGATATTGAAGCGCCTGAAGGCTGGATTGTCGAAGTAGAATAATTTCAGAAGGCTTGCACTTGCAAGCTCTTCTCTTTTTTTGTAGAATAGTAAAAGTGAGGTTTGAAAATGAGTAAAAAAGATAAAAAAATTGAAATTCAGATTGAAGATAGCAAAGTTCTTGTCAATAGAGAAGAGTTCCCTGGCTACCGCCTTGTTATAGGTAAAAAAGTAATTGGAGAAATTGCAGAATTGGCTGAAAATAACTTTGCAGTTATTAAAAATGGAAATACCGAAAGCTTTTACAAAAAATTAGAAAAAGCAGTCGGAAATATTATTGAAAATTATAATTTAAGTCACTAAAAGGCTTGTAATAGTCGCTATTTTATGTTAGAATAGTAACTGTTAGTGCACGGAGAGATAGCGAAGAGGCTAAACGCGGCGGACTGTAAATCCGCTCCTTCGGGTTCGGGGGTTCGAATCCCTCTCTCTCCATTGAACAGGATACAAAGGACGTTAAGAAATCCGTATGAAAATAGGAAACTGACGTAGTGTGCTAAACACAAAAGGAAGTTTATCTTTTTCACTAGGATTTTAGTCCGTGTTCAACTAAGATACGAGAGATGTTCTGGTTTATCAGAAATTTCTGTAGAAAATTAGGAGACTGACGCTGAATGTTAACACTCAAGGAAGGCTATCTATTTTCCTAAGAAATTAATATCGAGTTCAATTTCTTGTGATTAGTAAATAAATGAATTGTATCTATTTTTTGGGGTATCGCCAAGCGGTAAGGCAAGGGACTTTGACTCCCTCATGCGTTGGTTCGAATCCAGCTACCCCAGTAAAGGTACTAGATATAGTCTAGTTCGTCAAAGATGTCTAATTGTTGTTGTCCTTGCGTGTGCCTTAAATAAAATATATTTTATGTTGGGTCGAAAGACCTGATTGTCGGAGGTTTTTTTATAATGAACGAATTTGAAGATTTGTTGAACAGTGTAAGCGAAGTTACACCTGGTGATGTGGTAACTGCAGAAGTATTGACAGTTGATGCTGGTCAAGCAAACGTAGCTATCTCAGGTACTGGTGTTGAAGGCGTATTGACTCTTCGTGAGTTGACTAACGACCGTGATGCTGATATCAACGACCTTGTAAAAGTTGGTGAAACACTTGAATTGTTAGTACTTCGCCAAGTTGTTGGTAAAGATACAGACACTGTTACTTATCTTGTATCTAAAAAACGTTTGGAAGCACGTAAAGCATGGGACAAGCTTGTTGGTCGTGAAGAAGAAGTTGTTACAGTTAAAGTAACTCGTGCCGTTAAAGGTGGTCTTGCAGTTGAATTTGAAGGTCTTCGTGGTTTCATCCCAGCTTCAATGATCGACAGCCGTTTCACTCGTAACACTGAGCGTTTTGTAGGTCAAGAATTTGATGCTAAAATCAAAGAAGTTGATCCTGCTGAGAACCGTTTCATCTTGTCACGTCGTGACGTTGTTGAAGCAGAAGCTGCAGCTGCACGTGCTGAAGTATTCGGTAAATTGGCAGTTGGTGAAGTTGTGACTGGTAAAGTTGCACGTATCACAAGCTTTGGTGCATTCATCGACCTTGGTGGTGTAGATGGTTTGGTACACTTGACTGAATTGTCACACGAGCGTAACGTATCTCCTAAATCAGCTGTAACAGTTGGTGAAGAAGTTGAAGTTAAAGTTCTTGCAATCGATGAAGTTGAAGGTCGTGTATCATTGTCATTGAAAGCTACACAGCCTGGTCCATGGGATGGCGTTGAGCAAAAATTGGCAGCTGGCGATGTCATCGAAGGTAAAGTAAAACGCTTGACTGACTTCGGTGCTTTCGTTGAAGTATTGCCAGGTATCGATGGTTTGGTACATATCTCACAAATTTCACACAAACGTGTTGAAAATCCAAAAGATGCTTTGTCAGTAGGTCAAGAAGTAACTGTTAAAGTTCTTGAAGTAAACGCAGCTGATGAGCGTGTATCACTTTCTATCAAAGCTTTGGAAGAGCGTCCAGCAGCAGTTGAAGGTGAAGAAAAAGCTGAAAAACGTGCTCCACGTCCACGTCGTCAAAAACGTGAAGAAAAACGTGATTACGAATTGCCAGAAACTCAATCTGGATTCTCAATGGCTGACCTTTTCGGTGACATTGAATTGTAATTCATATAAAAACTTGCCTTGTGCAAGTTTTTCCTTTCCACCCTTAGTGTAATGGATATCACGTAAGATTCCGGTTCTTGAGATGGGGGTTCGATTCCCTCAGGGTGGACTAAATTGAAAAGCCTGGATTAACAGGCTTTTTTGTTATATTATATCAAGGAGGCATGATATGTTACATTTTGAAAATGACTATAATAAAGGTGCCCATCCTATCTTGCTAGAAGCCTTAGTTGCAAGCAACCAAGAAGGTTTATCTGGATATGGCACTGATAAATATACTGAATCTGCTATCGAAAAAATTAAAGTGGCAACTGCCTGCCCTCATGCACAAGTTACGTTTTTAGCAGGTGGCACTCAGACCAATCAAATTGTCATTTCGTCTATGTTAGCTTCCTATGAAGGAGTCATTGCAGCGGATACTGGTCATATTGCAGTTCATGAAGCGGGGGCAATTGAATTCACAGGCCATAAAGTGTTGGCCTTACCGCATACGGATGGCAAACTTGTTGCAAGTGAAGTTGAGAACTATATTTCCGATTTCTACGCAGATGCTAATCATGCCCATATGGTTCATCCTGGTATGGTCTATATTTCCCATCCAACAGAGTATGGTACACTTTATAGCAAGTCAGAGTTGGAAGAATTATCCCAAGTTTGCCGCACCCATAATATTCCGATTTTTTTAGATGGAGCTCGTTTGGGTTATGGTCTTGCTGCTCGTGAAACGGATCTTGATTTGAAGACAATTGCAGAGCTGACAGATGTTTTCTACGTTGGTGGGACAAAACTCGGTGCCTTGATGGGGGAAGCTTTGGTATTTACAAAGAACAACCAGCCAAAGAATTTCGTATCGATTGTCAAACACCATGGTGCCTTGTTGGCGAAAGGAAGAGTGGCGGGTGTCCAGTTTGATTGCTTATTTACTGATGACTTGTATCTTGAATTGGGGCGTCATGCTATCGCAATGGCAGAGCAACTGATCCAGATTTTGGAAGAGAAAGGCTTTCAATTCTATCTCAAATCCCCGACCAATCAGCAATTCGTTATTGTTAAGAATGAAGAATTGACTAGATTGACAGAAGCTGGAATTGCCTATGGCTTCTGGGAAAAATACGACGATAGCCACAGTATCATCCGCTTTGCGACCAGCTGGTCAACTAGTCAAGCAGATATTGATGAATTGAGAAATAGATTATAGTAATCAAAAAAGAAAGGGTTAGCCTTTCTTTTTAGTCTGTAAATAATGATAGCGATAAACTGCATAACGTTCAATAAGGCGGTAGCCTATTCCTCCTGCGATTGCATGTACAATCAGGGCAATGTGCAATTCTAGTGGTGCTTTTATAGTGATACCAAATAGAATACCGATTACAGTCCATCCTAGTATCACCCACCATAAGTACTTAAGTGGAGCATACTGACCATCCTGGTCTTTAACTTCACTGGAAACCCTGATTGAACAGCCGGTTAATACTCCCATGGGGAGCAATGAACGAGTATCAAATGGTTCTGGTAAAAATGACGATAAGGCGAAGATTTGTATAAGCGCAAAAATCAGTAGCCAAACGAAAATCGGCGTTTTTAGAATGACGTATTTCATATTGCCTTCCTCCTGAAATTAGTATATCAAATCCAAGAAAGCAAAACAAATATTTTTGTTCTATTGATTAGAAGTCGTTTCGGATGCCCCACTAGTTACCTCTGTATTAGTGCTGGTTTCTGTCGTTATCTCCGAAGCTTGGGTAGTAGACGTTTCTGTAGACGAGGAAGATGCAGTAGACTCTACTGAAGAGCTGGTCTCGGTTTGGGTTGAGGATGTTGTTTCGGAGCTTGAACTTGTTGAATCTTGTACTTCTGTTAATGGATTGTCGCTTGATGATTGGCTGGGGCTAGTGACGCTGGATGATGAAATGGTAGTACTTGGAGATGTTGAGGATGTTGCAGGTTGTGCTGTAAAGCTGTAGATAGTGATGCAGGCAGTGATAATCCCTAAAATAGATCCGATAAAGGTTAAATATTTTTGAAAATTAGTTAAAGCAGCCGGTTTTTTATTTGTATTCTTACGTGTATTCATGATGTACCTCCACCTTTAGTTTAAGATAGGAAGTTTAAAACTATCTTAAAGAGTGGAAACAAGATGTGAAACGTGATAAAATAGGACTATTGCAATAAAAGGAATATAAAAAATGATCTATTTTGATAATGCGGCAACGACACAGGTCTATCCAGAAGTTCTCAAGACCTATACGGAAGTGGCGACAAAAATCTGGGGAAATCCCTCTAGCCTCCATAGTCTAGGCAGTCAGGCAACCCGTATTTTGGAAGCATCTCGCAAGCAAATCGCAGAATTGCTTGGCAAGGATAGCAAAGAAATCTTTTTTACCTCAGGTGGTACGGAAGGTGACAACTGGGTCATCAAGGGAGTGGCATTTGAAAAGGCACATCTGGGCAAGCACATCATCGTGTCAGCAATTGAGCATCCAGCGGTAAAAGAATCAGCGCTTTGGCTCAAAACGCAAGGTTTTGAGGTTGATTTGGCTCCGGTCAATGCCCAAGGTTTTGTGGATGTTTCAGCCTTAGAAAGCTTGATTCGTCCAGATACCACACTGGTTTCAATCATGGCCGTCAATAATGAAATTGGTGCCATTCAGCCCATTCAGGAAATATCTCAACTGTTAGCTGATAAGCCTACCATTTCTTTCCATGTGGATGCTGTGCAGGCTATCGGTAAGGTTCCGACGGAAGGGTATTTGACAGACCGAGTTGATTTTGCTAGTTTTTCAGGTCACAAATTCCACTCTGTCAGAGGAGTAGGTTTCGTCTATGTCAAAGCTGGCAAGAAAATCGCTCCGCTATTGACAGGAGGAGGACAGGAAAGCGACAAACGCTCAACTACTGAAAATGTGGCTAGTATCGCAGCAACTGCTAAGGCGCTCCGCTTGACCCTAGATAAGGCGACAGACAGCCAGAAGCGACTGGCAGCCATGAAGCATATCCTTGTGGATGAATTGGGCAAATACCAAGATGTGACAGTCTTTTCTGGGCTAGAGGACTTTGTGCCAAGCATTGTGACATTTGGGATTAAGAATATTCGTGGCGAGGTCATTGTCCACGCCTTTGAAGATCACCAGATTTACATTTCGACCACCTCAGCCTGCTCGTCCAAGGCTGGAAAACCAGCTGGAACACTGATTGCCATGGGTGTTCCGCAGAAGTTGGCTCAAACTGCCGTCCGTATCAGCTTGGATGATGACAACGATATGGGGCAAATCGAGCAATTCCTCACGATTTTCAAACAAATTTATCAGAACACACAGAAAGTAAGGTAGAATGAACTATTCAGAAATTATGATTCGCTATGGCGAATTGTCAACCAAAGGGAAAAACAAGATGCGGTTTGTTAACAAACTCCGCAATAATATCAAGCATGTCCTTTCTGTTTACCCAGAAGTGACGGTTTATTTTGACCGTGACCGTGGTCATGTCTATTTGAATGGGGCAGATTATCAGGAAGTTTCAGCTTCTTTGAAGAAGATTTTTGGTATCCAAAATTTCGCACCGTCTTATAAGATTGAAAAGTCTGTTCCAGCCTTGAAAGAGGCGGTTGTGGAGATTATGCAGTCCATTTACAAGGAAGGGATGACTTTCAAGATTGCGGCACGTCGTAGTGACCACAGTTTTGAATTGGACAGCCGTGACCTTAACCAAGTCCTTGGAGATGCGGTTTTCACAGCCATTCCAAATGTGCAAGTGCAAATGAAGTCACCAGATATTACCTTGCGAGTGGAGATTCGTCCTGACGCTGCTTATATTTCCCATGAAGAAATCAAGGGAGCGGGCGGTCTTCCAGTTGGTACATCTGGCAAGGGTACGCTGATGCTATCAGGTGGTATTGATTCGCCTGTTGCGGGCTATTTAGCACTTAAACGTGGGGTTGAAATCGAAGCCCTGCACTTTGCAAGTCCGCCTTATACTAGCCCAGGTGCGCTTAAAAAAGCCCATGATTTGACTCGTAAATTGACTGCCTTTGGTGGTAATATCACCTTTATCGAAGTGCCGTTTACAGAAATTCAAGAAGAAATCAAAGAAAAAGCACCTGAAGCTTATTTGATGACCTTGACACGTCGCTTCATGATGCGGGTTACAGACCGAGTACGGGAAGAGCGTGGTGCCATGGTTATTATCAATGGTGAAAGTCTAGGACAAGTGGCAAGTCAGACCTTGGAATCCATGCAGGCTATCAATGCGGTGACAAATACACCTGTTATCCGTCCTGTCGTTACCATGGACAAGTTGGAAATCATTGATATTGCTCAAGAAATTGATACATTTGACATTTCCATCCAGCCATTTGAGGATTGCTGTACCATCTTTGCCCCTGACCGTCCAAAAACCAACCCTAAAATTAAAAATGTCGAGCAATACGAAGCCCGTATGGATGTTGAAGGCTTGGTGGAACGAGCTGTGGCTGGGATTATCGTAACTGAAATCACACCGAAAGAGGAAGTGAAAGACGAAGTGGATAGTTTAATTGAAGACTTACTGTAGAATTCAATTGTTTTGGCATACATTTAAATCCAGCTATTGCTGGATTTTTTAGTTCGAATCGTTCGGAAAAATTGAATTTGTATGATATAATAAGACTTCAGAAAAATACAAAGGAGTTATTATGAAAAAAGGAGCACTAACAGGATTACTCCTGTTTGGTATGTTTTTTGGTGCAGGAAACTTGATTTTCCCACCTGCACTTGGTGTCTTATCTGGTGAGAATTTCTGGCCAGCTATTTTAGGGTTTGTCGTATCGGGTGTCGGTATTGCTGTTGTTGCCTTGATTGTCGGTACATTAAACCCAAAAGGCTATGTGCATGAGATTTCTCGTAAGATTTCACCGACTTTTGCAACGGTCTATCTTGTTGCCTTGTATTTGGCCATCGGTCCTTTCTTTGCCATTCCGCGTACGGCTACAACGTCCTTCGAAATTGGTATTGCGCCATTATTGGGCGATGCGAATCTTGGTCTATGGTTGTTTGGTTTTACAGCTCTTTACTTTGTGGCAGCTTATCTGATTGCCCTCAATCCGTCTCAAATCTTAAATAGTATCGGACGTATTCTGACACCAGTCTTTGCCGTTCTGATTGTGATTCTGGTGGTGCTGGGTATCTTCAAGTATGGTTCGACTAGTCCACTACCAGCAGCAGAAGCCTATTCAGCTGGACAGGCGTTTGGTACAGGATTTATCGAGGGATACAATACACTCGACGCACTTGCTTCTATTGCCTTTAGTGTCGTAGCAGTAAATACCTTGAAACAACTTGGTTTCTCCAACAAGAAGGAATATGTCTCAACCATCTGGTCAGTTGGTCTTGTTGTGGCCCTAACTTTCTCAGCTCTATATGTCGGTTTGGCTTTCTTAGGAAATCATTTTCCTGCGCCTGCTGATATTTTGGCGTCCGATACCAACAAGGGTGTTTATATTCTTTCGCAAGCAACACAGGCTATTTTTGGTCCAAGTGCACAAATTTTCTTGGCAGCTATGGTTATCGTTACTTGCTTTACGACAACGGCTGGCTTGATTGTTTCTTCAGGTGAATTTTTCGCTGAGCGCTTCCCACGTTTTAGCTACAAAGTATATGCGACAATTTTTACTTTGATTGGTTTTGGGATTGCCAACCTCGGTTTGAACAATATCATCACTTTCTCAGTTCCAGTTCTTTTGGTTCTCTATCCAATTACTATCTGTATTGTCTTGATTACCATTGTTAACAAATTTGTACCGCTTTCCACTTATGGTATGCAATTAACTGTGGGAGTAGTGACAGCTTTGTCATTGGTAGAAGTGTTAGCAGGACAATTCAACTGGACTGCTATTTCAAAAATCATCTCAGCTCTGCCATTGGCAGGACAATCATTAGCATGGTTATTACCAGCTCTTGTCGGAATCGTCCTCTCTCTATTCTTACCAAACAAGCAGGAGAGCGAAGTTTTCGAAATGTAAGAAAAATGATACAAAACACTTGCATTTGCAGGTGTTTTTGTTATAATAGGAGTGTTGACTATGCACACATCCTGTGCAACCGCACGAATACCGTTCTTTCGTTGAGAGTAGAGTAAGTGGTTCGTCCCACGGTACTAGGCGAGTCTTCACATCAAATTCGGGCAAGGCCCTAAAATCCATAGGAGGTGCATAATGAGCACATACGCAATCATTAAAACTGGCGGCAAACAAGTTAAAGTTGAAGTCGGTCAAGCTATCTACGTTGAAAAATTGAACGTTGAAGCAGGTCAAGAAGTTACTTTCGAAGAAGTAGTTCTTGTTGGTGGTGAGAAAACTGTTGTGGGTACTCCACTTGTAGCAGGCGCTACTGTTGTTGGTACTGTTGAAAAACAAGGTAAACAGAAAAAAGTTGTTACCTTCAAGTACAAACCTAAAAAAGGTAGCCACCGCAAACAAGGTCACCGTCAACCTTACACAAAAGTTGTTATCAACGCTATCAACGCTTAATCGCGTAGCTTGAAGCAATCATTACAGAAATTCGGAGGAATAACATATGTTAAACTTGAATCTTGCTAACTTGCAATTTATGGCCCACAAAAAAGGTGGAGGTTCAACGTCAAACGGTCGTGACTCACAAGCAAAACGCCTTGGTGCGAAAGCTGCTGACGGCCAAACTGTATCAGGTGGTTCAATCCTTTACCGCCAACGTGGTACAAAAATCTACCCAGGAGCTAACGTAGGTCGTGGTGGAGATGACACTCTTTACGCTAAAGTAGAAGGCGTTGTACGCTTCGAACGTAAAGGTCGCGATAAGAAACAAGTATCTGTTTACCCAATCGCAAAATAAGTCTGAAAATGGCTTAACAATAGGCTTTCCGAGTTGTTTTCGGAGAGTCTATTTTTGTAATTTGATTTTGATATTTTTAAAAGTGTACGATAGAAGTGATTCGAGACGGCAATATCTTCTCTATAGGATAAAAATATTTTGCCTTCTGCACTGTTGCGCTTCCTATAATGTCTACGTTCAGCAGTAGATGAAATGTTCAGAGGAAGTGGTATAGGTTCCAACTTAGTAAAATTAGCCATCGATGATTTGGCGAACAGAAATTCCAAAGCCTTTTAAATTGCAGTTGAATAAGAGAAATTGGGAACCTGGAAGTTATATAAGAGAAGAATAGTCTATTTGCAAAAACGCAAGAGTTCAGCAAATTCTTGCGTTTTTTGATATAATGGTAGAAGCAGTTTTAAGAGGTATCAGGTATGAATATTCAACAATTACGCTACGTTGTAGCCATTGCCAACAGTGGTACTTTTCGGGAAGCAGCAGAGAAAATGTACGTTTCCCAGCCTAGTTTGTCTATTTCCATTCGTGATTTGGAAAAAGAGTTAGGTTTTCAAATTTTTAGCCGAACTAGTTCAGGAACTTTTTTGACACAAAAAGGGATGGAATTCTATGAGAAAGCTCAGGCTTTAGTTAAGGGATTTGATCAGTTTGAGCATCTCTATTTGCAACCTGAAGAAGGTGAGAAGACTTTTTCAATCTCAAGTCAGCATTATGATTTTCTTCCCCCATTGATTACGGAGTTCTCTCGTAGCCACCCGCAGTACCCTCATTTTCGCATTTTTGAATCGACTACAGTACAGATCTTAGATGAGGTTGCTCAAGGTTATAGCGAGCTTGGTATTATTTATTTGAACGAGAGAAATACAAAAGGAATCATGCAGAAA
This sequence comes from Streptococcus sp. 2020WUSS084, assembly GCF_044427445.1. Taxonomy (NCBI): domain Bacteria; kingdom Bacillati; phylum Bacillota; class Bacilli; order Lactobacillales; family Streptococcaceae; genus Streptococcus; species Streptococcus sp. 2020WUSS084. The sequence continues at coordinate 114,605 of NZ_JAOTGC010000001.1, forward strand.
TTGGATAAACTTCACTTGCAAGCTGTAGATTTGTCTGCATTTCAGACTCATATCTACCTTCGTGAAGATCATCCTTTGACGAAGAAAGCTGAGATTGAGCCAGCAGATTTGGTAGGTCTACCTACCGTACGGTTCACTCAAGAAAAAGAGGCTTATCTTTATTATTCCGAGAACTTGATTGATACGTCGGATTCCTCGGTTGTGTTTGATGTGACAGACCGTGCTACTTTGAATGGAATTTTGGAGCGTACGGATGCCTATGCAACTGGTTCGGGCTATCTTGATGATGAGAGTGTCAATGGCATTACAGTAATTCCTCTCAAAGGAAAGGTAGACAATCGCATGGTCTACGTTAAACGAGCCAATGATGAACTTAGTTCTTGTGCCAAAGACTTTATTGAAACCATGCAGGCATATTTTGATAAGAAGAAGGATGAAAATGCGTAAAATTGGATTTCCATTTTTGATGGTAGTATTAATTGGTCTGGACCAGCTTGTAAAAGCTTGGACAGTTGCCAATGTTGAATTAGATACGGTAACGGAATTTATACCAGGATTGATGAGCTTAGCTTATCTAAGAAATTATGGTGCGGCCTGGTCGATTTTACAAAATCAGCAGTGGTTTTTCACGATAATGACAATTGTTGCCGTGACAGGCCTAGTGTGGTACTATATCAAACAGATCAAGGGCAATATCTGGATTTTATTCAGTCTGTCTTTGATGATTGCTGGTGCTCTTGGGAATTTTATTGATCGTCTTAGATTGGGATATGTGGTGGACATGTTTCACTTGGATTTTATTAGTTTCCCTGTATTTAATGTAGCAGATATTTGTCTGACAGTTGGTGTAGGTATTTTATTTATTTGTATTATGAAAGAAGAGAGTAATGGAAGTAAGAGTTGAGGTTGGTGGCATTCGTTTGGATAAGGCATTGTCGGATTTGACGGATTTGTCTCGTTCGGTTGCAAATGAGCAGATTAAGGCTGGTCAGGTTTTGGTCAATGGAGAGCCTAAAAAAGCTAAATATAGTGTGCAGGTTGGGGATGTCCTAACCTATCAAATTCCAGAAGTAGAAGAAATCGACTATGTTGCTGAGGATATTCCTTTAGAGATTGTCTTTCAGGACGAGGATGTTGCTGTTGTAAATAAACCTCAAGGGATGGTCGTTCATCCGTCGGCTGGTCACACGTCTGGAACGTTAGTTAATGCTCTCCTTTATCACGTAAAAGATTTGTCAGGTATCAATGGTGTTTTGCGACCAGGTATTGTCCATCGGATTGATAAGGACACATCTGGCTTGCTCATGATTGCTAAAAACGATGATGCCCATACAAAGCTTGCTGCTGAATTGAAAGATAAGAAATCCCTTCGTAAGTATTGGGCCATTGTACACGGCAATCTACCAAACGATCGCGGAGTAATTGAGGCGCCGATTGGTCGTTCTGAAAAAGACCGCAAGAAACAAGCGGTGACTGCCAAAGGGAAAGAAGCGGTGACACGTTTTCAGGTTTTGGAGCGTTTTGGTGACTACACTTTGGTGGAATTGACATTGGAAACAGGACGAACTCACCAAATTCGTGTCCACATGGCTTATATTGGTCATCCGGTTGCGGGGGATGAGGCTTATGGCCCAAGGAAAACACTAAAAGGGCATGGCCAATTTCTTCATGCCAGAACGCTTGGATTTACCCATCCGAGAATTGGCGAAGTTGTTGAATTTACGGCAGAAGCGCCAGCTATTTTTCAGGAGGCACTTGAAAAACTGCGCAAGGCTGAATAATAGTATGAAAACCTTATCATCTTGCCCATTTTTTCAACAAATGCTATACTAGAACATGAAAAATGTTAAGGAGAGTAAGAATGGAAACTTTACCAAATTGTCCAAAATGTAATTCTGAATATGTCTATGAAGACGGTGCCCTCTTGGTTTGCCCTGAGTGTGCTTACGAGTGGAACCCAGCAGATGTAGCTGAGGAAGAAAGTGGACCTGTTGCAATTGATGCTAACGGTAATCGTTTGGCGGACGGCGATACTGTGACGCTTATCAAAGATTTGAAAGTGAAAGGTGCGCCTAAGGACCTTAAACAAGGTACACGTGTTAAAGGCATCCGTATCGTTGAAGGCGATCACAATATTGATTGTAAAATCGATGGTTTTGGTGCCATGAAGTTGAAATCTGAATTTGTTAAGAAAATCTAAGAGAGAGGACTGGTTAACCAGTCTTTTCCTGTTTTTGAAAGGATATTATGAAACATCAAAGTATTTTGTTTTACAGTAGATGCCTGTTAGCCATTTTAGCCATCACAGGTACCGCCTTAGAAATCATTAAATATGGTATCGGGATGCTCATGTATTATACGGTACAATCTAATTTATTGGTATCTCTGTTCGCTGTCTATATGGTATATGCCATGAGTAAAAGTGTGGATTTACAGACGTCACGTTTTCTTCGGATAAAGGCTGCTGTAACCATGTCTATCATGATTACCTGTGTAGTCTATCACTTTATGTTGGCACCTTTGGCAGACGATTTCTGGCGACTTGAAAATCTACTCTGCCATTATATTGTTCCCTTATATTTTTTGTTAGATACCCTAATAGTAGATCGTCAGCAACAGTACAAGTGGTTTGACCCGATTTGGTGGACGCTTTTGCCTGTTCTCTACATGATTTTTGGTCTAGTGAATGGTCTTTTCATAAAAATTCCAATCCCAGATGCTAAGGACAGTCCTTTTGCTTATTTCTTTCTCAATGTCCCTAAGTATGGTTGGACCTATGTTTTGACTTATGCTGGAGTCATCTTTGTCGCCTATCTAGTCTGCGGTTTTCTATTGGCGGGACTAAAATCCATAAACCTTAAGACTTCATTGTCTTTTGGAAAAAATTCTCAGTAAAATCCGATAATTTCTATATTTTTTCAGAAAAAAATTGTCAAGGCTGAGATTTTATGCTATACTCTGCTTAATAAATCCTTTAAAACCTGTCCAGAGAGGCAGACAAGGAGTCGGATGTTAAGCAGGTTGGTTCTAACTAGCCTATATTTTCATAGTCTCCTTGTATAAGGAGACTTTTTCTATACTTTTGGAGGTCTTATGAAGACAAAAGAAATCGTTGACGATATGACTATGAAACGGGCAATCACCCGCATCACTTATGAAATTATCGAACGGAATAAGAATTTGGATAATATTGTCCTTGCAGGGATTAAAACACGGGGTGTTTTCATTGCAAAGAGGATTCAGGAGAGACTTAAGCAATTAGAGGGTATCGACGTTCCGTTGGGTGAGTTGGATACCAAGCCATTTCGAGATGACATGAAGGTAGAAGATGATACGACAAATATGACTGCCAATGTCAACGATCGTGATGTTATATTAGTAGACGATGTGCTTTATACAGGACGAACTATTCGTGCTGCTATTGACAACATAGTGTCCTTGGGCCGTCCAGCTCGTGTTAGTTTAGCGGTACTTGTGGATCGTGGACACAGGGAGTTGCCTATTCGAGCAGATTATGTTGGGAAGAATATCCCAACTAGCCGTTCTGAAGAAATCATTGTGCACATGGCTGAAATCGATGGTCAAGACGCTGTCCTTCTGGTTGAAGGTGCATAGTCGCTTCGTTTACAAATTCTCATTCTACATCTAGATCATAAAGGTAGGTATCATCATGACAATTACAAATGGTAAAGTTTCACTCAAACACTTGGTTACAATGGAGACCCTCTCAAATGAAGAAGTATTGGGACTCATTCAACGTGGTATTGCTTTTAAACGCGGTGAAAAGGTAGAGTTGGATCGGAAGTACTATGCTTCTAACCTTTTCTTTGAGGATTCAACTCGGACGCATAAGTCTTTTGAAATGGCGGAGCTTCGTTTGGATATGGGAATGATTGACTTTGATGCTCGTACCAGCTCAGTCAATAAGGGTGAAACCTTGTATGATACCATTTTGACCATGTCGGCACTTGGGGTAGACATCTGCGTGATTCGTCACTCGGAAGTGGATTATTACAAGCAATTGATTGATAGTCCTACCATTCAGACTTCAATTGTCAATGGTGGTGATGGTTCAGGTCAACACCCAAGCCAATCCCTACTTGATTTGATGACTATTTATGAAGAATTTGGAACTTTTGAAGGTTTGAAGATTGCCATTGCAGGTGATATTACACACTCACGGGTTGCTAAGTCCAATATGCAAATTTTGAAACGTCTGGGAGCTGAGATTTTCTTTGCTGGACCGGAGGAATGGTACGCAGAGGAATTTGATGTCTATGGTCAGCATTTGAATATTGATGATATTGTGGAAACGGTAGATGTACTGATGTTGCTCCGTGTGCAACACGAGCGTCATGATGGTGATGGTGGTTTTTCTAAAGAAACTTATAACCGTTTGCATGGTTTAACAGAGGAGCGCTACAAACGCTTGAAAGATACTGCAATTGTTATGCATCCGGCCCCTGTTAACCGCGATGTTGAGATTGATGATCAATTGGTAGAGGCGCCAAAATCACGTATTGTCCGTCAAATGCAAAATGGTGTATTTGTCCGGATGGCGATTTTGGAAGCAATTGTCAATGGCAAGGCTTAAAAGTAAGCTGTTCAGGTATCTTAGAACTGAGCAGTTAGAAATTTGTTAGACTTATCTTATTTAATGTCGCTCAGAGAGGCGACGAATAGAAAGGCAAGGGACAGGTCAATGGTTGCGAGCAACTCATTTCCCTACGCCTGGGAGTGGGAAAGAACTCGAAAAGTAAAAAAGAGTTCTTCAACAAGTCTTTAATTTAAGTTGTTGAGTTGAAACAGTCTATTCCCAGACTGTTTCACTCCCACCCCCGCATAGTTCCAACTGTCTGGGAGACAGTTGGAAGTTGGAAATAGAGCGAACAAAGTTCGCATCAGTCGTAGAGGTTAAATTTGGAGTATAGAATACGAACAAATTTACCAATCAACCACTGCGCTGAGATGTTGACACCTGCTCTTAGAAATGGTGATATACTTTAAGGCTATCCCTTGCACTAGTTTGTACAGTCAATTATTATCGAATTGACAGTACAAACGTCGGACTATTATTTAATTCTATCCGGAGAGATAGAAAATAGAAAGGAGAAGATACAGGTTCGAGTAAGATTTGATTTTTATATTCGAACACGCCCTAAGGACTGTGTAAAAAAGATAAATATCGTCTTGACGCTTGTAGCGTCGGCGTCGAATTTCCTATTTTCACTTTGTCCTTTTAACGGGCTTTGTATCATAGATTATGTCAAAAAGACGTTTGATTTTAGAGGATGGCACTATTTTTGAAGGGGAGGCCTTCGGTGCTGATATTGATGTGACTGGTGAGTTGGTTTTCTCAACTGGGATGACAGGTTATCAGGAATCTATCACGGACCAGTCTTATAATGGTCAGATTTTAACCTTTACCTATCCCTTGGTAGGAAATTACGGAATTAACCGTGATGATTACGAGTCAATCAAGCCGACTTGTAAGGGAGTGGTTGTCAGTGAGTGGGCTCGTCGAGCAAGTAACTGGCGTAACCAGATGACCTTGGATGAATTTTTAAAGGCTAAGAAAATTCCAGCAATTTCTGGAATTGACACACGCGCCCTAACTAAAATTATTCGTCAGCACGGTACCATGAAGGCGACTCTTGCAAATGTCGGTGATTCTGTTGAGCATTTGACAGACCAGTTGAGAGCGACTGTTTTGCCAACCAACAACATCCAGCAAGTATCGACTAAAACAGCCTATCCTGCACCTGGAGTTGGACGTAGTGTCGTTCTGGTTGATTTTGGATTGAAACATTCTATTCTTAGAGAGTTAGCCAAGCGTGATTGCAATGTGACAGTTGTCCCTTATGATACGACTGCTGAAGAAATTCTTGCCCTCCATCCTGATGGTGTCATGCTATCAAACGGCCCAGGAAATCCAGATGATGTTCCAGAAGCGCTAGAAATGATTCGTGGGATTCTTGGGAAAATTCCAATTTTTGGTATCTGTATGGGGCACCAACTCTTTGCTAAGGCTAATGGGGCAACGACTTATAAAATGAAGTTTGGTCATCGTGGTTTCAACCATGCTGTTCGTGAAATTGCAACAGGTCGAGTGGACTTTACCAGTCAGAACCATGGTTATGCAGTGGCTCGTGAAGATTTACCTGAATGTTTAATGATTACTCATGAAGAAATCAATGACAAATCAATAGAAGGGGTACGCCACAAGTACTATCCAGGTTTCTCTGTTCAATTCCACCCAGATGCTGCACCTGGTCCACATGATGCCAGCTATTTGTTTGATGAATTTATGGAATTGATGGATTCGTTTAAAAAAGGGCAGTAAGGTTTAACCACTATCGAGCTAAACCTTACTGTGTCGGACTATTATTTAATTCTATCCGGAGAGATAGAAAATAGAAAGGAGAGTGGGTGTTCTGTTGCTCGGATTTTGTAATTGAATTCGGGCTACGGACTGGGTCAAAAAGATAGTTTTTCCTCGAACGCAAGCGTTCTTGGTCAAACTCCTATTTTGACTGTGTCCGCTTAACGCCCTTAATATCTTAAAATTATGCCAAAACGTACGGATATTAAGAAAATTATGGTGATTGGGTCTGGTCCGATTATTATCGGTCAGGCTGCGGAGTTTGATTATGCTGGGACTCAGGCTTGTTTGGCTTTGAAGGAAGAAGGCTATAGTGTTGTCTTGGTCAATTCAAACCCTGCGACCATCATGACAGACAAGGAAATTGCGGACAAGGTCTATATTGAGCCGATTACGCTTGAATTTGTCACACGGATTTTACGGAAGGAGCGTCCAGATGCTCTCTTGCCGACCCTTGGTGGTCAGACTGGTCTCAACATGGCTATGGAATTGTCTAAGGCTGGTATTTTAGATGAGCTTGGAGTTGAGTTGTTGGGAACTAAACTGTCTGCAATTGATCAGGCAGAGGACCGCGACCTCTTCAAACAACTCATGGAAGATCTCAATCAACCTATTCCTGAGTCAACGATTGTGACAACAGTTGAAGAGGCTTTGGAATTTGCTGGTGAAATTGGCTATCCTGTCATTGTTCGTCCAGCCTTCACGTTGGGTGGTACTGGCGGTGGTATGTGTGTCAATGAAGAAGAACTGCGTGAAATAGCGGAAAATGGTCTGAAACTATCACCGGTGACCCAGTGTTTGATTGAGCGTTCCATTGCTGGTTTCAAAGAAATTGAATACGAAGTGATGCGCGATGCGGCTGACAATGCCTTGGTCGTATGTAACATGGAAAACTTTGACCCTGTGGGAATACATACTGGAGATTCTATCGTATTTGCCCCAACGCAGACGCTTTCGGATATTGAAAACCAGATGTTGCGTGATGCCAGTCTCAGCATCATCCGTGCCCTCAAAATCGAGGGTGGTTGTAATGTGCAGTTGGCACTGGATCCCCATAGTTTCAAATACTATGTCATTGAAGTGAACCCACGTGTGTCCCGTTCCTCTGCCTTGGCATCGAAAGCGACAGGCTATCCGATTGCCAAATTGGCAGCAAAAATTGCGGTTGGTTTGACCTTGGATGAAATGGTGAACCCTGTCACAGGAACAACCTATGCCATGTTTGAGCCTGCTCTTGACTACGTTGTGGCAAAAATTCCACGTTTCCCATTTGATAAGTTTGAAAAAGGGGAGCGCCGCCTTGGAACGCAGATGAAGGCAACTGGTGAGGTTATGGCCATTGGTCGTAATATCGAAGAAAGTTTGCTCAAGGCCTGTCGTTCTTTGGAAATCGGAGTCTATCACAATGAAATGCCAGAACTCAGCCAAGCAACAGATGACCAATTAGTTGAAAAGATTGTCAAGGCACAGGATGATCGTTTATTCTATCTTTCAGAAGCTCTTCGACGTGGCTATACAGTAGAAGAACTGGCTCAATTGACGAAGATTGATCTTTTCTTCCTTGATAAGCTGCTTCATATCTTAGAAATCGAGCAGGAATTGGCAATCAATCACGATAATATTGATTTATTGAAAAAAGCCAAGAAATACGGTTTTGCAGACCGTAAGATTGCGGAACTCTGGGGCAGAACAGAATCCTACATTCGTCAACTGCGGACAGAGCACAAAATTGTCCCTGTTTACAAGATGGTGGACACTTGTGCGGCCGAATTTGAAAGTTCAACACCATATTTCTATTCAACTTATGAGTGGGAAAATGAGTCCATCCGCTCGGAAAAAGAATCTGTTTTGGTGTTGGGCTCAGGTCCAATCCGTATCGGACAGGGTGTGGAGTTTGACTATGCGACAGTGCATTCTGTCAAGGCCATTCAGGCGGCTGGCTACGAAGCTATCATTATGAACTCAAACCCGGAAACAGTGTCAACTGACTTTTCGGTTTCGGACAAGCTTTACTTCGAGCCGTTGACCTTGGAAGATGTCTTGAATGTGATTGACCTTGAGCAACCAAAAGGGGTTATCGTTCAGTTCGGTGGCCAGACGGCCATCAATTTGGCAGAGCCATTGGCCAAAGCAGGTATTCCAATCTTGGGTACGCAAGTAGCGGATTTGGATAGAGCTGAAGACAGGGATTTATTTGAAAAAGCCCTGAAAGACCTTGGAATTCCACAGCCACCAGGTCAAACCGCAACCAACGAAGAGGAAGCTCTAGAAGCGGCCCGCAAAATTGGTTTCCCGGTACTTGTTCGTCCCTCTTATGTCTTGGGCGGTCGTGCTATGGAGATTGTCGAAAATGAAGAGGACCTACGTTCTTATATGAGAACGGCGGTCAAGGCTTCACCAGAGCACCCAGTTTTGGTGGATTCGTATATCGTCGGTCGTGAGTGTGAAGTGGATGCAATTTCAGATGGTAAGGATGTCTTGATTCCGGGTATTATGGAGCATATCGAGCGAGCTGGGGTTCACTCAGGTGACTCGATGGCAGTTTATCCGCCACAAACCTTGTCTAAAGAGGTGCAGGCGACCATTGCAGACTACACCAAACGCTTGGCAATCGGTCTTAACTGTATTGGTATAATGAATATCCAGTTTGTTATCAAGGATGAGACGGTTTATGTCATCGAAGTCAATCCTCGTGCTAGTCGTACGGTTCCATTCTTGTCCAAAGTCACAGACATTCCAATGGCCCAGGTTGCAACCAAATTGATTTTGGGGCAAAGTCTTGCGGAAATTGGCTACCAAGACGGTCTTTATCCTGAGAGCACTCAGGTGCACGTTAAAGCACCAGTATTCTCATTCACGAAACTAGCAAAAGTAGATAGTTTGCTGGGACCTGAGATGAAATCTACTGGTGAGATTATGGGTTCGGACTTGACACTTGAAAAAGCACTTTATAAGGCTTTTGAAGCAAGTTATCAGCATTTGGAAGATTTTGGTACTATCGTCTTTACAGTTGCGGATGAGGACAAGGAGGAGGCCTTCCGTCTAGCGGAAAGATACCGTGAAATTGGCTTTATTATTGCGGCTACAAGCGGTACGGCAACTGCCTTCCAAGCTAAGGGCTTAGACTGTCTGCCTGTTGGGAAAATCAGTGGAGACCAAAGAGAGTCGATTCCTCAGCTGGTCCGTAAAGGAAAAGTGCAAGCCATTGTCAATACAGTAGGCAAAAAGCGTGTGGCAGACGAGGATGGAGAGGTTATTCGTGCATCTGCTATCGAAGCAGGGATTCCACTTTTTACAGCCTTAGATACTGCTGCGGCTATGTTGGCTGTACTAGAAAGTCGTAGTTTTTCGACGCGAGCAATTTAGGAGATAAAAAATGAAGGTTCATTTAGTGGATGAGTTTGGGAATGTAAAGGAAGTGAAGGCTGGTTTTTCATGGACAACCTTTTTCTTCAAGTTTTTTGTACCGCTGATTCGAGGTGATTTAAAATGGTTTGCGATTATTTTGGTAGCATTCTTATTTGCCTTGTTAATTGATCGTCGCTTTGATATTCCTTTTATTAATACTGGCTTTGGGATTTTGTGGGGCTATCTCTACAATCGAATCTATATCAAGGAAGCCTTGGCAAAAGGATGGCGTCCGGTTAGTGAAGCTGATCAGGAAGCCATTCGCCAATTTCTACAATCCTAAGTCTTGATTCACAAAGAGATTTAAGTGTGACTTCGTAAGAAGTCACGCTTTTTCTGTTATAATATTTAATATGAAAGTAATCGTAACAACAAGTTTGGGAATGGATGGGCACTTGGTTCAGAAGGCCAAACGGCTAGCTGAAGATTTAGGGATTGTTTACTGTGAGCGGCGGAAGCAAGCCGTGAAGGTCTTACTCAAGCAGGCGGATGCGGTTTTGGTGGTTTATAAGGATCGATTGGTTTTTGAGCAAAAAGAAGGGAGAAAACTCTTTTTCCACCCAGATACTGCCATGTTGCGGATTAAGTCTGGAAGAGATCCGCTTTTAGAATTACTTGGAAAAGAAAAACAATCAATAATAGACTGTACTATGGGTTTGGGATCTGATAGCATAGTGTTAGCGAGTGCTGGTCATCGGGTGACAGCCTTGGAAAGTTCTAAGCTAGTGCACTTTATTGTGAGTCGGGGGTTACAGGATTTTGATAGTGGACTGCAAGTGGTCAACCGAGCCATGAATTCTATCCAGACAATTTGGACAGATAGTTTGACTTATTTGAAAGAGCAAATAGATAAGTCTGTTGATGTCATTTACTTTGATCCCATGTTTTCAGAAGAAATCAAGGAATCACAAAATCTTTCTGGTTTGTCTGGTTTGGCTGATAGAAGCCGTTTAACGGAGGAAATTGTATCTGAGGCTAAACGAGTAGCTAGGAAGAAATTGATTATAAAGGCTCATTTTCGAGATCAGGTCTTTGAAGAATTTGGCTTTAAACGTCATGTCAGACCCAATCAAAAATTTCACTACGGAGAAATTATTTTGGAGGAGGAAGTATGAAAATCATCGTAACAGGCTTTGATCCCTTTGGTGGCGAGCCTATTAACCCAGCCTTGGAAACGATAAAATCTCTACCTAAGACCATTGCTGGTGCAGAGATTATTCTTGTAGAGATTCCGACTGTTTTTGACAAGGCTGCGGATGTTTTAGAGGAGAAAATGGCAGAACATTTACCTGATGCGATACTATGTATTGGTCAGGCTGGTGGGCGAGTTGATTTAACTCCTGAGCGTATAGCCATTAACCAAGATGATGCACGCATTCCAGACAATGAAGGGCAACAGCCGATTGATAGAACGATTCGAGAAGATGGTCAGCCTGCTTATTTCTCCACCTTACCCATCAAAGCAATGGTTGAAGCTATTCATAAGATTGGGCTTCCAGCTTCTGTTTCTAATACTGCTGGGACCTTTGTCTGCAATCATCTCATGTATCAAGCTCTTTACTTGGCGGAGAAACAATTTCCAAAGACTAAGGCCGGTTTTCTCCATATTCCCTTCTTGCCAGAGCAGGTTGTCGACAAGCCAGGACTGGCTTCCATGTCTTTGAACGATATTGTAAGAGGAGTTGAAGTAGCCATAGGAGCAATCGTTGAATATAGGGATAAAGAGGATATAAAAAAGGGTGGTGGTAGTACACACTGATGAAAAATATTATGGAAGCAAGAAAACGTGTAGAGGAAATGGAAAAAATATTTAACAGGCATCTAGATCTGAACCAGTCCCTTTCCGATAGTATGGCACAACTTAGCCAGGAACAATCGACTTATTTACAGTTATTAGATTATTACCAGAGCCAGACCTATATGGAAGATCTTGATTTATCTAATAAGGGTCATTTCAATGGTATTCCTTGTGGAGTATTGAGTGAAGATGGAGTCTATAATTTACTGTTTGACCGTACAAATCTAGCAAGTCAACTGAGAGAACTAGCAGATATGCTCGAACAATAAAATTTTTTAAAACCTGTCAAGTTTTTTTCTTGACAGCCTGTTAAAGTGTGGTATAATAGAACATGTGCTAAATAGCTCTGCTATTTCACCGAATAAAAATACAAAGAAAAGAGAACATTTAAAAATGGCAGTAAAAATCCGTTTGACTCGTATGGGTTCTAAAAAGAAACCTTTCTACCGTATCAACGTTGCAGACTCACGTGCACCACGTGATGGTCGTTTCATCGAAACTGTTGGTACTTACAACCCACTTTTGGCTGAAAACTCAGTAACTCTTAAAGAAGAGCGTGTACTTGAGTGGTTAGCAAAAGGTGCACAACCATCTGATACAGTTCGTAGCCTTCTTTCAAACGCTGGCGTATTGAAGAAATTCCACGAACAAAAATTCTCTAAGTAAGAACAGTAAGCGAGAACACTTATGGACATGATTGAAAATCTCATTATTGCGATTGTGAAACCTTTGATTTCACAGCCTGATAGCTTGACAATAAAAATTGTTGATACACCTGAATTCTTGGAATATCATTTGGATTTGGATCAATCTGATATTGGACGTATCATTGGTAGAAAAGGACGCACAATTTCTGCAATCAGAACGATTGTCTATTCTGTTCCAACAAGTGATAAAAAAGTTCGTTTAGTGATCGACGAGAAAGAATAGAAAGTCACCATTTGGTGGCTTTTAACGTTGACAAAGGGGCCTAGCCCCTTTTTAACATATAGAAAGGAAGAAATGATGAATCTGATTTGGACCTATTTGAAAAAATATCCTAAGTGGATTGCATTGGACTTGTTGGGAGCCTCCTTATTTGTAGTGGTAAACTTGGGCTTGCCGACTTTTTTGGCTAGGATGATTGACCAAGGAATTACAAAGAACGATGTTAGTCAGCTCTATTTCTGGGCGGGGATGATGGGATTAATTGTCCTGCTCGGGATTGTTGGTCGAGTGACACTTGCCTATGCAGCTGGAAAATTGACTACCAATATCGTCAAAGATATTCGAAATGATCTGTATGAGAAAATTCAGGACTATTCTCATCATGAATATGAGCAGATTGGTGTTTCTTCTCTAGTTGCTCGTATGACAAATGATGCTTTTGTTCTCATGCAATTCTCTGAAATGGTCTTGAAACTAGGTATTATTACACCCTTGATGATGATTGCTTCTGTCATCATGACCTTGGTAACCAGTCCGAGCTTAGCCTGGACAGTAGCAGTAGCCATGCCGTTTCTAGTTTTTGTTATTTTCTATGTGGCAACAAAAACTCGTCCTCTCTCTGAAAAACAACAAAAACGTTTGGACACCATTAACCAATATGTTCGTGAAAATCTCATGGGCTTGCGTGTCATTCGTGCCTTTACTCGTGAGGAGTTTCAAGAGGAGCGCTTTGAGTCGGTCAATGAGGAATATACCGATATTTCCAAAAAGCTCTTTAATCTGACTGGATTGACAGAGCCGCTCTTTGTCCAGATTATTATTGCTATGATTGTAGCCATTGTCTGGTTCGCATTGGCTCCTTTGCAAACAGGTAGTCTGCAAATCGGTGATTTGGTAGCCTTTATCGAATATAGTTTCCACGCGCTTTTCTCATTCTTGCTCTTTGCTAACTTGTTTAACATGTATCCACGTATGTCGGTATCGAGCCAACGAATTCAGGAAGTCTTGGACATGCCCATTTCCATTTCTAAGAATGAAGACGGCATAACTGAAACAGATACTCGTGGTTATTTGGAATTTGAAAATGTAACTTTTGCCTACCCTGGTGAAACGGAATCGCCTGTGCTGCACAATATTTCCTTCAAAGCTAAGCCTGGTGAAACGATTGCCTTTATTGGTTCGACTGGTTCTGGTAAGTCTTCCTTGGTCAACTTGATTCCACGTTTCTATGATGTGACACTTGGTCGTATCTTGGTGGACGGTGTGGATGTCAGACGCTACAATCTAAAGGCACTCCGCAGCAAGATTGGCTTTATTCCGCAGAAAGCTCTGCTATTTACCGGAACTATCGCGGAAAACTTAAAGTACGGTAAGATGGATGCTAGTCTTGCAGAACTTCATGATGCGACGGATGTGGCTCAGGCTAAGGAGTTTATCGAGAGTAAGGAAGAAAAATTCGACACCCATCTAGCAGAAGGTGGAAGCAACCTGTCAGGCGGGCAAAAGCAACGTTTGTCCATTGCACGTGCTATTGTGAAACAGCCCGATATTTATATTTTTGATGATTCTTTCTCAGCATTGGATTATAAGACGGATGCAATTTTGCGGAGTCGTTTGAAGGAAGTGACGGAAAATGCGACGGTGCTAATTGTGGCACAACGTGTCGGAACCATTATGGATGCTGACCAGATTATCGTGCTGAACGAAGGTGAAATCGTTGGCCGTGGCACCCACAATGAATTGATGGAAAGCAATGAGATTTACCGAGAAATCGCCAATTCTCAGCTTAACCGTCAATCTCTGACAGAAGAATAGGAGGAATTATGAAGAATAGATCAGTATTTACCCGTGTTTGGGACTATTTGCGTCGTTACCAATCTTCTGTATTTTTAGCCGTTTTTCTAAAGACCATCAGTGCAGTTATGAATGCCTTGGAGCCCTTTGTACTGGGGCTTATCATTACAGAATTGACCAAGAATCTGTTGGATATTGCTAATGGAGTAGAAGGAGCGCAGATTAACTATTCCTACATTGCCATCATGCTTGCCATCTATGCCCTTCGCGCCCTTCTATATGAAATCGGTGCCTACGGTTCCAACTATTTTATGACCAAGGCAGTGCAGGGAGCAACTAAGGAACTACGTCAGGATTTGAGCCACAAAATTAACAAGATTCCAGTATCTTATTTTGACAAGCACCAGTATGGTGATTTACTCGGACGTTTTACAAGCGATGTGGAGACTGTTTCAAACGCCCTACAACAAAGTTTTCTCCAGCTAGTCAATGCCGTTCTGACCCTCTCTCTAGCCATTTTCATGTGTTTCTGGTTGGATGTATCCCTAGCACTTGTAGTCGTAACCTTGGTTCCAGTGACCTATTTTGGTTCTAAGTTTGTCATGGGCAAGTCTCAACCATATTTCAAGCAGCAGGCTGATGCCCTGGGGCGTTTGAACGGCTTTGTCCAAGAAAATCTAACTGGCTTTAACGTTCTCAAACTTTACGGCCGTGAAGAAATTTCTACAGAAGAGTTTCGCCAGATTACCGCAGATTTGCAGAAAGTTGGTTTCAAGGCTAGTTTCATGTCTGGTTTGCTCATGCCTCTAGTTCACGGCTTCTCAAACATCGCCTACGTTGTCGTCGCCCTGCTATCTGGATTGAAAGTTCTTGCAGGTACATTGACAGTTGGTAATATGCAGGCCTTCGTCCAATACGTCTGGCAGATTTCTCAGCCTGTGCAAACCTTGACACAGTTGGCACCCCAGTTGCAGTCTGCTAAATCTTCCCTTGAACGCATCTTTTCAGTCTTAGATGAGCTTGACGAAGAAGACGCCAATGCGCTAGAGTTGACAGCTAGTCTGACCGGACAAGTCAGCTTTGAACAGGTTGAATTTGGCTATTCAGAAGACAAGCCGCTTATCCGAAACTTTAATCTTGAAGTTAAGCCAGGTGAAATGGTGGCTATCGTTGGACCAACGGGGGCAGGTAAGACTACTCTTATCAACTTGCTCATGAGTTTCTACGATGTGACATCAGGTTCTATCAAAGTGGATGGTCAGGACATTCGAAATCTTTCACGTCAATCCTACCGTAGTCAATTTGGCATGGTCTTGCAGGATGCTTGGCTCTATGAAGGGACCATCAAGGAAAACCTGCGTTTTGGACGTCTGGATGCGACGGATGAGGAAATTGTGGAGGCTGCTAAAGCTGCCAACGTTGACCATTTTATCCGTACCCTGCCTGGTGGTTATAATATGGAAATGAACCAGGAATCCAGCAATATTTCCCAAGGTCAGAAACAGCTTTTGACCATTGCGCGTGCCTTGTTGGCGGATCCTGCTATTCTGATTCTTGACGAAGCGACTTCTTCAGTTGATACCCGTTTGGAACTCTTGATTCAAAAGGCTATGAAACGGTTGATGAAAGGGCGGACAAGTTTCGTCATCGCTCATCGCTTATCTACCATTCAGGAAGCTGATAAGATTTTGGTCTTGAAAGATGGACAGATTATCGAACAAGGTAACCATGAAAGTCTTTTGGCAGACAAAGGTTTCTATTATAATCTTTATCAAAGCCAGTTTAGTGAATCCAAATAAAAAAACGAACTCCCTTGTCAGTGAAGACAGGGGAGTTTAGTGTTTAATAGGCGATTTCAGCTAGTAGATTTTCTGCGGTGGTGGTCGGTAGAATTCGAACACGATTGAGAGTCAGTAATCCGTCACTAGCAGAAGCCAAGCCGTTGTTAGTAGTCACACCAAGTTTGTAGCCAGCTTGTTCAGTTAAGGCTACTGTATCTGCTGAGTATCGTCCACCAGGGTAGGCGATAGCGATGGTTTCCTGATTTAATTGGCTGTCAAGATAGGCTTTAGAGGAAGTAAGTTCATTTGTTTGATCCTCGATAGAACTATACTCTAAATCAGGGTGGTTGACGGTATGCCCTTGAAAGGAGAGCCCTGCGGTCTGCATTTCCTTGATTTGATCAAGAGTAAGGTGCCCTGCTTGTCCATATTCAGTAAATCCTGTAATGACATTGTTGGTTGCTTTCATTTGATATTGCTTAAGCAATGGGTAGGCATAACTATAAAAATCCCAGAGGCTATCGTCAAAGGTTAGCCAGACAACCTTTTTGCCAGCAGGAAGGACATTTTCTGTCAATACCTTATAAGCCTCTTCAGGTGATAAAGTATAGTAACCTGCATCTTGCAATGCTTTTAGATGACTTTCGAAAGTCGTTGGATCTACGATAAGATTCGCATTAGCTTCTTCCTCAGGAGCCATTACGTGAATGGCATGATACATGAGGATTGGAAGTTTGATAGGTTCAGTTTGTTGTTCCCAAATGATTTCTGTTTGTACTTCACTACTTTCTGAAGTCATAACACTTGAAGTGGTTGTTGTCTCTACCGTTGAAGCTTTGGAATCACTTTGTTGCTTAGATGGCTGTTTTAGAAAGATTAGAAAAATAGATAGTAGAGTCACTACTAATAATGCGATGCCAAGTAGCATTGGCACAAGTTGTTTCTTTTGTGTGCGGCTTCGACGGGCTCTTCTTGAATGTTTCATTATCTTATCTCCATAATCATATATTAAAACAATTATATCAAATTTTTTGCCAAATAGTCAGAATATTTGTTATAATGGGAGAAATACATTTTAAAGGAGAGCACATGGTAGTTAAGATAGGATTATTAGGATTTGGAACCGTTGCGAGTGGTGTGCCATTTTTATTAGAAGAAAATCAGGAAAAAATAGAGAAAGCTGCGCATGATAGTATTGAAGTTGCTAAGGTTTTGGTCAAGGATGAAGTAGAAAAAGACCGTCTCTTGGCTGCAGGTCATGACTATCATTTTGTAACAAATATTGATGATATTTTAGCTGATGAGGACATTGCCATCGTCGTTGAGCTGATGGGACGTATTGAGCCAGCAAAAACATTTATTACACATGCCTTGGAAGCAGGCAAGCATATTGTAACAGCCAATAAGGATTTACTTGCTGTTCATGGTAGCGAATTGCGTGCCTTGGCTGAAGAGAAAGGTCTTGCGCTTTATTATGAAGCTGCAGTTGCAGGTGGTATTCCAATCTTGCGTACCTTGGTTAACTCATTGGCTGCTGACAAGGTGACTCGTATCCTCGGTGTATTGAATGGTACTTCAAACTTCATGTTGACTAAGATGGTTGATGAAGGCTGGACTTACGAAAAAGCTCTTCAAACAGCACAGGAACTTGGCTATGCAGAATCTGACCCAACAAATGACGTTGAGGGGATTGATGCAGCTTACAAGGCTGTAATCCTCAGTCAATTTGCTTTCGGGATGACAGTTGATTTTGAACACGTAGCACACAAGGGTATTTCAAATATCACGCCAGAAGATGTAGCAGTGGCACAAGAGTTGGGCTATGTCATCAAACTTGTGGGTGATATTCAAGAAACTACCTCTGGTATTGCTGCCGAAGTATCTCCAACCTTCCTACCGAAAAATCATCCACTTGCAAGCGTGAATGGTGTGATGAATGCTGTATTTGTCGAATCTATCGGCATCGGCCAGTCTATGTACTATGGACCGGGTGCTGGGCAAAAACCGACTGCAACAAGTGTTATGGCTGACATTATTCGTATCGTTCGTCGCTTGAAAGACAATACTATCGGCAAAGCTTTTAATGAATATAGCCGCTCACTTCAATTGGCAGCCCCAAGCGATGTGAAAAGCGAATATTATTTCTCAATTGATGCTCCTGATAAAAATGGAAAAATGCTTCGTTTAGCAGAAATCTTCAATTCTGAAGAAATTTCCTTCAAGCAAATTCTGCAACAAGCTGCAGATGGAGAAACAGCTCGCCTAGTGATTGTGACCCATGAAATGAGTAAGACTCAGTTGGAAAATGTAACAGACAAATTGAGTAAAGAAACAGACTTTACTGTCTTAAATACCTTTAAAGTACTGGGAGAATAAGCAATGAAAATTATTATTCCAGCAACTTCAGCTAATATCGGTCCAGGATTTGATTCAGTAGGTGTTGCCCTTTCGAAATATCTAACGATTGAAGTGTTTGAAGAGACTGATGAATGGGTGATTGAGCACAATCTTGAACATGTTCCATCAGACAAGAACAATCTTTTGATCAAGACAGCTTTAAAGATTGAAAAAGGATTGCGGCCACATCGTATCAGAATGATTAGTGATATTCCCTTGGCGCGTGGTTTGGGTTCATCCAGTTCCGTTATCGTAGCTGGTATCGAATTGGCTAATCAATTAGCAGGTTTGAATATGACAGCGGATGAAAAATTGCTCAAAGCTACAGAAATTGAAGGACATCCTGATAATGTAGCCCCAGCGATTTTTGGTAATTTAGTCATCTCTAGCTATGTTAATAAGAGAGTACAGGCAGTTGTAACAGAATTCCCAGAAGCAAGTTTTGTTGCCTTTATTCCAAACTACCCACTGCGTACGGTTGAAAGCCGAGGTGTACTGCCTTCTCAGATGGGGTACAAGAAAGCAGTGGCTGCTAGTGCCATTGCAAACGTTGCTGTTGCCAGTTTGATGGCAGGTGATCTGGAAAAAGCTGGGAAAGCAATTCAGTCAGACATGTTCCATGAACCGTTTCGTCAGCTACTTGTTAAGGAGTTTTGTCCAATCAAGCAAACTGCACAGGAGTTGGGAGCCTATGCAACCTACTTATCAGGTGCCGGTCCAACAGTGATGGTATTAGCGCCCAAAGATAGGGAGGACGCTATTGTTCTAGCATTAGAGGAACTAAATCTAGACGGAACTGTCCACCGCCTTCAAGTTGATACCAAAGGGATTGCTATTGTATAGATAGTGAGAATCTGTCATTTGCAAAACTAAACATGTTTATTTTATTGGAGTTCGCCATCGCTACTATATGCAGTAGGAAGGGAACTCCTTTTTTGTGCATTCCATTCTCCAATTCAAAATATTGGGGCAAATTAATTTGGCTTGTGAAAGTATTTTTGTTGAATTTTATTCGTTTTCTCCTGTAATTTTTGGTATAATAAATCCTGTATATCTTAAATTGAAATGAGAAGGTTATGAAAGATAAAATTAGGCTTGAATTAGAAGGCATCGATATTCGATTCGATGAGCCTTTAAAAGAATATACCTATACAAAAGTAGGAGGAGCTGTTGATTATCTAGCTTTTCCGCGGAATCGTTACGAGATTGTTCGTATAGTAGAATTTGCTAAACGCGAAGGTATTCCATGGCAAGTATTAGGAAATTCAAGTAATATCATTGTCCGCGATGGCGGTATTCGTGGTTTTGTTATCCGTATGGATAAACTTAACTCCGTTACTGTATCAGGATACACCATTGAAGCGGAAGCAGGTGCCAATCTGATTGAAACAACAAAAGTTGCACTTTTCCATTCTTTATCAGGATTTGAATTTGCTTGTGGTATTCCGGGAAGCATTGGTGGTGCTGTCTATATGAATGCAGGTGCTTACGGAGGTGAAGTGGCACACATTCTAGTTTCAGCGCAGATTTTGACTCCAGCAGGTTATGTCGAAACATTGGACAATCGTGAGTTACGATTTGGCTACCGTTCTTCTATCTTGCAGGAAAACGGTGCGATTGTTTTGTCTGCAAAATTTGCCCTCAAGCCAGGAAATCATACGGTTATTCAACAAGAAATGGCTCGTTTGACACATTTACGCGAGCTCAAGCAACCTTTGGAATATCCATCTTGTGGTTCAGTCTTCAAACGTCCACTTGGTCACTTCGCAGGACAGTTGATTATGGATGCGGGTTTAAAAGGTTATCGAATCGGTGGAGTCGAAGTTTCTGAAAAACACGCTGGCTTTATGGTCAATGTTTCCGATGGAACGGCATTGGACTATGAAAATTTGATTGCCCATGTAATTGAAGTCGTTGAAAAATCTTCAGGAATTACTCTGGAGAGAGAGGTGCGTATTATCGGCGATCCTGCTGATACACTCTAGCCATCAGGCTCTTACAAAAAAGAAGGAATTTATGAGAATTGAAAAAGCCAATTATTGAATTTAAGAACGTTTCAAAAGTATTTGAAGACAGTGGAACAACTGTATTAAAGGATATTAGTTTTGAATTGGAAGAGGGGAAATTTTATACCCTTTTAGGAGCTTCTGGTTCAGGTAAATCAACGATTTTGAACATTATTGCTGGTCTATTGGATGCGAGTTCAGGTGATATTTACCTGGACGGTCAACGGATTAATGATGTTCCGACCAATAAACGGGATGTTCATACGGTTTTCCAGTCCTATGCCCTTTTCCCACATATGACTGTCTTTGAAAATGTGGCTTTTCCTCTTAAATTAAGAAAGGTTGACAAGGCTGAAATCGAACGCCGTGTGACAGAAGCCTTACAAATGGTCCGACTTTCTGGTTATGAAAATCGTTCCATTCAGAAATTGTCTGGTGGTCAACGCCAGCGGGTTGCTATTGCACGTGCGATTATCAACCAGCCTCGCGTCGTCTTGCTAGATGAACCACTTTCTGCCCTGGACTTGAAACTAAGAACAGAAATGCAGTACGAACTGCGTGAATTGCAACAACGTCTAGGAATTACCTTCGTCTTCGTTACCCATGACCAAGAAGAAGCTCTGGCCATGAGTGACTGGATTTTTGTCATGAATGAAGGTGAGATTGTCCAGTCTGGGACGCCAGTGGACATTTACGACGAGCCAATCAACCATTTTGTTGCTACCTTCATCGGTGAATCCAATATCCTTCCAGGCCGCATGATAGAAGACTACTTGGTTGAGTTTAACGGCAAACGCTTTGAAGCTGTCGATGGCGGTATGCGACCAAACGAAGAAGTTGAAGTTGTTATCCGTCCAGAAGATTTGCAGATTACCTTACCTGAAGAAGGGAAATTGCAGGTAAAAGTGGATACACAGCTCTTCCGTGGTGTTCACTACGAAATCATCGCCTATGACGACCTTGGTAATGAGTGGATGATTCACTCAACTCGTAAGGCCATTGTCGGAGAAGTGATTGGTCTAGATTTTGAGCCCGAAGATATTCATATCATGCGTCTCAATGAAACAGAGGAAGAATTCGATGCTCGTATCGAAGAATATGTGGAAGTGGAAGAAGTAGAAGATGGCTTGATTAACGCCATTGAGGAGGAACGCAATGAAGAAAACCTCTAGGCTTTTTGCAATTCCCTATGCCCTATGGGTCTTTCTCTTTGTACTCGCTCCAGTTGCCTTGATTATCTTCAAATCTTTCTTTGATATTCATGGCAATTTCACTTTGGCCAACTACCAGACCTATTTTAACTCGCCAAATATGACCTATCTGCGAATGAGTTTTAACTCTATTTTTTACGCAGGTATTATTACTCTGGTCACACTTTTGGTTTCCTACCCAACAGCCTATTTCTTGACCAAACTCAAGCATAGACAACTCTGGCTCATGTTGATTATCTTGCCAACCTGGGTCAATCTTTTGCTGAAAGCTTATGCCTTTATCGGTATTTTTGGGCAACACGGCTCTATCAACCAGTTCCTAGAATTTATTGGTCTAGGAGCTCAGCAAATTCTTTTCACAGATTTCTCCTTTATTGCTGTTGCAGCCTATATCGAGATTCCGTTTATGATTTTGCCGATCTTTAACGCCTTGGATGATTTGGATAAAAACCTAATCAATGCCAGTCGTGATTTGGGAGCAACTCCTTGGCAGACCTTCACAAAAGTTATTTTTCCTCTTTCCATGAACGGCGTTCGTTCAGGTGTACAGGCGGTTTTCATTCCAAGTCTGAGCCTCTTCATGTTGACCCGTTTGATTGGCGGTAACCGAGTCATTACACTTGGTACAGCTATCGAGCAACATTTCCTCACAACACAAAACTGGGGAATGGGGTCAACCATTGGTGTGGTCTTGATTTTGGCCATGCTCTTGATTATGTGGATGACGAAAGAGAGGAAGAAATAATGAAGAAATTTGCAAATATCTACTTAACAGCTGCCTTTCTCCTTCTCTACTTACCGATTTTCTATCTCATTTTTTATGCCTTTAATGAAGGCGGAGATATGAATGGCTTTACAGGCTTTACCTTAGAGCATTTTTCATCTATGCTTGGCGATAGCCGACTAATGCTGATTCTGGCTCAAACCTTCTTGTTGGCCTTCTTGAGTTCTTTGATTGCGACCATTATCGGAACTTTCGGTGCCATCTATATCTATCAGGCAAAACCTCGTTTTCAAAATGCACTCTTGTCTGTCAATAATATCTTGATGGTAGCTCCAGACGTCATGATTGGGGCGAGTTTCCTAATTCTCTTTACCATGATTGGTTTCCAGCTTGGCTTTGTCTCAGTATTGCTCAGTCATATTGCTTTTTCTATTCCAATCGTAGTATTGATGGTCTTGCCACGCTTGAAGGAAATGAATGCCGATATGATTTCAGCAGCTTATGATTTGGGGGCAACTCAGCCACAAATGCTGAAAGAAATCATGCTGCCCTACTTGACACCGGCTATTATTGCAGGTTATTTCATGGCTTTTACCTATTCCTTAGATGACTTTGCCGTGACATTCTTTGTTACGGGAAATGGTTACTCAAACCTATCTGTAGAGATTTACTCACGGGCTCGTCAAGGGATTTCTTTGGAAATCAATGCCCTATCAACCCTTGTCTTCCTTTTCTCTATCTTATTGGTAGTGGGTTATTATTTCATCTCACGTGAAAAGGAGGCCAACTAATGAAACGTTTATATTCATTTTTCCTAGGAATTATTGCCATTATTCTCATTCTCTGGGGAATTTCTAGTAAATTAGAAGCTGATTCAACTCAAGGAACGACGGATAAGTTGGTTATCTATAACTGGGGAGATTATATTGACCCAGAGTTATTGGAAGAATTTACTGCTGAAACAGGTATTCAGATAGATTATCAGACCTTTGACTCCAACGAATCCATGTACACAAAGATTAAGCAGGGTGGAACAACATACGATTTGACAATCCCATCTGAGTACATGATTTCTAAGATGACAGAAGAAAATATGTTAATCAAGCTAGATAAATCTAAGATTGAAGGGATAGAAAATATCGATCCACGATTTATGGGACTTAGCTTTGATAAGAATAATGACTATTCTATTCCATATTTCTGGGGAACCTTGGGCATTGTTTACAATGAAACCATGGTAGAAAATCCTCCTCAGGAATGGGAAGACTTGTGGTCTGAGGAGTACCGTGACAATATCATGTTAATTGATGGTGTGCGTGAAGTCATGGGCTTTGGTCTACAATCACTGGGCTATAGTCTCAATTCCAACAATCCTACCGAGATTGAAAAGGCAGCTGAACATCTTTATAATTTAACTCCAAATGTCAAAGCAATTGTTGCTGATGAGATAAAAGGTTATATGATACAAGATGCGGCAGCAATTGCTGTTTCGTTCTCAGGTGAGGCGAGTGAAATGTTAGATGGAAATGAAAATCTGCGCTATGTTGTACCATCAAAAGGTTCTAACCTTTGGTTCGATAACATGGTCATTCCAAAAACAGCAAAAAATATTGATGGAGCTTACGCCTTTATGAGTTTTATGCTTCGTCCTGAAAATGCGCTTCGCAATGCAGAATATGTTGGTTATTCAACACCAATTCCTGCAGCCAAGGCTATGCTGGATGAGGAGACTCAGAACGACGAATCCTTCTATCCTTCAGAGGAAACGATGAAGAAGATGGAAGTTTATGATAATCTTGGACCAGAGATGCTTGGAATGTATAATGACCTCTATCTCCAATTCAAGATGTATCGGAAATAGTCTGATTGGACAGGTAGCAATATAAATAAAAGAATGGGAGTGAGGTTCTTTACTAAGTACTTATTGCTCCTATTTTTTGGTCATACATACTATAGAAAGGAAGGGAAATCCCAATGGAAAATCACCGGAAAGAAGTTAGTTTTATTTCTCAATCAATCCTCTATTCGGTTCTGCGTGGTAGTTTAGTTGGCATTGTCGCTGGTCTAGTGGTCGTTGCATTTCGCTTAGCCATTGAAAAACTATTTTCTGTCTTTACGCACCTCTATTCTATGGCAACAGACAATGCAATCTATTTACTTCTTATTGGAGGGCTTTATCTGGTCATAGCTTTACTTGTTGGCAAGTTGATCAAAGACGAGCCAAATGCAAAAGGTTCTGGTATACCTCAGGTGGAGGCAGAACTAAAAGGAATTATGGATTTAAACTGGTGGTCAGTCCTTTGGAGAAAATTTATCGGCGGTGTTTTATCCATTGCATCTGGTCTAATGCTGGGGCGTGAAGGTCCCAGTATTCAATTAGGAGCTGTAACGGCTAAAGGTGTATCAGTTCTTCTTAAATCCAGTGAAATGGAAAGAAGGAGTTTGATTGCTAGTGGCGCTGCGGCAGGTTTGGCAGCAGCTTTCAATGCACCAATAGCAGGTCTTTTATTTGTTGTGGAGGAAGTCTATCATCAGTTTTCACGTCTGGTATGGGTCTCAGCCCTGGCAGCCAGTATCACTGCGAACTTTATTTCCTTACATGTTTTTGGATTAATGCCTGTTTTGCATATGCCGAAGGACTTACAGTTACTATCTCTTGACCAATATTGGATCTATATCTTACTTGGAGTTTTCCTTGGCCTTGCTGGATATGTGTATGAAGTTGTTATCCTCAATATACAAGGTTTCTATACCCTCCTCTCAAAAATCATTCCTCTCCCAGTTCCATACTACAGTGTATTTGCCTTTTTGTTTATTATACCGATTGGTTATTTTTTCCCTAATCTGTTGGGTGGCGGGCATCATTTGATTTTAGAGCTTCCATATTTGGAACAAGGACTACTGACATTGGCAATCCTGATTTTAATACGATTTGTCTGGAGCATGATTTCCTATGGTTCTGGTCTACCAGGGGGCATCTTTTTGCCCATATTAACTTTAGGAAGTCTCCTTGGGCTTTTTGTCGCACGGTTCTTCCTTGAAATTGGTTTCATCAGTCAGGAGCAGATGCTATTGTTTATTGTATTGGGTATGGCAGGCTTTTTCGCAGCGATTTCCAAAGCACCTCTAACTGCTATTATTTTAGTTACTGAAATGGTAGGAAGTTTGAATCAATTGATGGTCATCGGGTTGGTGGCTTTGAGTTCCTATGTGATGATGGATCTTTTAGGTGGCGCGCCGGTCTATGAAGCAATGTTGGAAAAAATTCTGCCAGAAGAAGTAGAACAGCAAGAACATATGACCTTAATAGAGGTTGTTGTCAACGAAACATTGGATCAAATATTTGTAAGTGAGTTACGTTTGCCGGATTCATGCTTGATTACCAGTCAAATTCATCATGGTAAGTCAAGGATTGTGAAAGGAAATAGCCAACTTTCTATGGGGGATTCCTTGCTTGTTGCAGTTCCAATCTCTCAAATTCATGCCGTTCGTAGGATATTTGGGGGAGATTAGCATTTTTTTAGATTGTCTTAACAAAGAGATGAGGTAGAAAAGTCCCAATATTATACTGTTTTCGTTGTCTGGTCAACTTTCTCAATTCAGGAATAATTTCATCGGGAACGAAACTCCGAGGCAGCAGACCAATCCGTGTTAATTTAGCAATCCAGTGAGCATCCTTCTTGTCGGTTTTCTGACCTGGGATAGCCTTCATATGGGCTGGTTGAGCCAGTATCAACTCGAAATCATCACATAGAGCATGCCAGACAGGTCGCCAATAGACACCTGTGCTTTCCATACCAACAGCTTCCACATGAAATTGACTGAGAAAATCGTGGTAAGCACGTAGACCTTTAGTCGTTGTATCAAATGTAGCTAAGTAACACTTTGGACAAGTTAAGGGGAATACAAACGACAATATCGACTTGATCTACACATGATTATCTATGACAATTCCTTCCTTCTTAAAATTAGAGAGCCTATCTACTGAATTTTAGTCATATTCTTAAGTGCATATTGTGGTTCTTATCAGTAGGGTAGGGCAGTTTTGTCATCATAATTAACATCAATAATGCACCAACCACAGGGCCCTCATTAGGTATATAATCTTAGTGAGGGCTTTATGCTTATTTCATTATTCTGTGGGTAAGGACGGAGCCATCATGAATGTCTTGCTCACTCCCTTTTTAGTGTGCATTATCTGTATCTATGGTTATAGATATTATTGATAGCTAGTTATAGTTTGAACAAATAACTGAATTTTCAGAATATACTTGCAATGCTGATAATTTTATGTTTTAATATATTTATTGGCTTTGCCAATAATAAAGGAGAAAAACTAGGAGGAAAAGTTATGAAAAAGAAAGAAACTTTCTCACTTCGGAAGTATAAAATTGGAACTGTGTCTGTTCTTTTGGGTGCAGTTTTTTTGTTTGCAGGTGCACCATCGGTAGCTGCAGATGAATTGACAAGCCTTGTAGAGACTAAGGCGGAAACAACTGTTCCTGAAGCAATCGTAAGCGAATCAGCCTCAAAAACTCCCGTAGTCGAGGAGTTAGTTGACACTTCTGTGGAGGCTAACCCAACTGATGTGACCACCACAGATAATGGAGAGGGAAGAACTGCTTTTGAAAATGTCACAAATGCAGAGACAGAAGCAACTCAACCAGCTGTAGAAACTCCATCTACTTCAGAGAAAAAAGTAGAAGAAGAGGAGAAGCTTTCCACAGCAGATGTGACTACTGCTATTACTAATCAGGAAGAAGCGAAACCACAAAACATTGATAGTAATACGATCATTACAGTACCTAAAGTTTGGGACAGTGGTTACAAAGGCGAAGGAACAGTAGTTGCAATCATAGACTCTGGTCTTGATGTTGACCACGACATATTGCGTATTTCAAACCTCTCAACTGCGAAATATAAATCAGAAAAAGAGATAGAAGCAGCTAAAAAGGCAGCAGGAATTACCTACGGTGAATGGTTTAACGATAAGGTTGTATTTGGTTATAACTATGTCGATGTGAATACTGTCTTGAAAGAAGAAGATAAACGTTCACACGGTATGCACGTGACAAGCATTGCCACAGGAAATCCGACGCAACCAGTTGCTGGACAATTAATGTATGGTGTAGCTCCTGAAGCGCAAATCATGTTTATGCGCGTATTCTCAGATCTCAAAGCTACAACAGGCGCAGCATTGTACGTAAAGGCGATTGAAGATGCTGTAAAATTAGGTGCCGATAGCATCAACCTCAGCTTGGGAGGAGCTAACGGCTCTGTTGTTAACATGAATGAAAATGTGACTGCAGCAATCGAGGCTGCTCGTCGTGCAGGTGTTTCTGTTGTTATTGCCGCTGGTAATGATGGAACATTTGGTTCAGGTCATTCTAATCCGTCAGCCGATTATCCAGATTATGGCTTGGTCGGAGCTCCTTCAACAGCTCGCGATGCAATTTCTGTCGCTTCTTACAATAACACAACGGTTGGCAGTAAAGTAATTAATATCATTGGCTTAGAAAATAATGCTGATTTGAACTACGGAAAGAGTTCGTTCGATAATCCAGAGAAAAGTCCTGTACCATTTGAAGTTGGAAAGGAATATGAATATGTCTATGCAGGAATCGGTCAGGCTTCGGATTTTGATGGTTTAGATTTGACTGGAAAACTTGCACTCATCAAACGAGGAACCATCAGTTTCTCAGAAAAAATAGCCAATGCAACAGCCGCAGGGGCAGTAGGGGTTGTTATTTTCAATAGCCGCCCAGGCGAAGCTAATGTGAGCATGCAACTGGATGGTACAGCTATCGCAATTCCATCTATCTTCATTCCATTGGAATTCGGTGAAGCTTTGGCGGCTAAGCCATATAAGATTGCGTTCAATAACGAAACAGATATTCGTCCCAACCCCAAAGCAGGTCTTCTTTCAGATTTTTCAAGTTGGGGCCTATCAGCAGATGGCGAACTAAAACCAGACTTAGCTGCTCCGGGTGGTGCTATTTATGCAGCGATTAATGATAATGACTATGCCAACATGCAGGGAACAAGTATGGCTTCTCCACATGTGGCGGGAGTAGCTGTATTAGTAAAACAATATTTACAGGAAACTTATCCAACTAAGTCTCCTCAAGAAATCGAAGCATTAGTAAAACACTTGCTTATGTCTACTGCAAAAGCTCATGTGAACAAAGATACGAATGCCTACACTTCACCACGTCAACAAGGTGCGGGTATTATTGATACTGCGGCAGCTATTTCTACAGGTTTATATTTGACTGGCGAAGATGGGTATGGCAGCATTACCTTGGGAAATGTTGAGGATACATTCAGCTTTACGGTCACACTTCATAACATTACAAACGAAGATAAGACTTTAAACTACTCAACACAGTTAACAACGGATACTGTTCAAAACGGATTGATTACCTTGGCTCCGCGTTTATTAACAGAGATTCCTGGCGGTAAGGTGACTGTGCAAGCCAATTCAAGTACAACTGTTACAATTAATGTCGATGCATCAAGCTTTGCAGAAGAATTGACAGGTTTAATGAAAAACGGTTACTATCTTGAAGGTTTTGTTCGATTTACAGATGTAGCCGATGGTGGTGATATTGTCAGCGTTCCATACGTTGGTTTCCGTGGGGAATTCCAAAATCTAGCCGTTCTAGAAGAGCCGATTTACAATCTTATTGCCGATGGTAAGGGGGGCTTCTACTTTGAACCTGTTACAGCACAACCAGATACTGTTGACATCAGCCATCACTACACAGGTCTTGTTACTGGAAGTACGGAGTTAATCTATTCTACAGACAAACGATCTGACTTTGCGATCAAGACACTTGGTACATTTAAAAATGAAGCAGGATACTTTGTTTTAGAGCTTGATGAGTCCGGTAAGCCTCATTTAGCTATCTCGCCAAATGGGGATGACAACCAAGATTCGCTCGCTTTCAAAGGTGTCTTCTTGAGAAATTATACGGATTTAGTCGCAAGCGTCTATGCTGCAGATGATACCGAACGAACAAATCCACTTTGGGAAAGTCAACCACAGTCAGGCAATAAGAACTTCTATAGTGGTGATCCTAAAAATCCAAAATCAAGCATTATTTACCCTACTGAATGGAATGGGACAGACAGCGAGGGAAATGCTTTAGCAGATGGTAAGTATCAATACGTTTTGACCTACTCATCTGAAGTTCCAGGTGCAGCAGTACAAACTATGATTTTCGACGTTATCATCGATAGAGAATCACCAGTTATCACCACAGCTACCTATGATGAAACAAACTTTACATTTAACCCTCGTCCAGCCATTGAAAAAGGAGAATCCGGTCTATATCGCGAGCAAGTATTCTATCTTGTAGCAGATGCAAGCGGTGTGACAACTATTCCTTCCTTATTAGAAAATGGTGATGTAACCGTTTCTGATAACAAGGTATTTGTGGCACAAAACGACGATGGCTCCTTTACATTGCCTCTTGACCTTGCAGATATTTCAAAATTCTACTACACAGTAGAGGATTATGCTGGTAACATCAGCTATGAAAAAGTAGAGAATCTGATCAGTATCGGCAATGAAAAAGGGTTGGTAACTGTCAATATTCTTGATAAAGATACAAATAGTCCTGTACCAATACTTTTCTCTTACTCAGTCACCGATGAAACAGGCAAGATTGTTGCAGAATTACCACGATATGCCGGCGATACTAGCGTTCTTAAGCTACCATTTGGTACTTACACCTTTGATTTATTCTTATATGATACAGAATGGTCAAGCCTAGCTGGTGAAACAAAAGCAGTTGTGACAATTTCGGAAGAAAATAGCACTGCCGAGGTGAATTTCTATGTGACTTTGAAAGATAAGGCCAACTTGCTGGTAGATATTGATGCATTACTACCTTCTGGTTCAACCATCCAACTGGTAACTGCTGATGGCCAGACTATTCAGCTACCAAATGCTAAATATTCTAAGACCGATTATGGTAAATTTGTACCAGTTGGTACCTACACTATCCTTCCAACCCTCCCAGAAGGCTATGAATTTTTGGAAGAATTAGACGTAGCAGTACTTGCAAACCAGTCAAATGTTAAGAAATTAACCTTGATTAATAAAGTTGCTTTGAAAGAACTGATTGCTGAACTTGCAGGACTTGAAGAAACAGCGCGTTATTACAATGCTAGTCCAGAACTTCAAACTGCCTATGCTAAAGCATTAGAAGATGCCAATGCAGTATATGCCAACAAACACAATCAGGCACAAGTAGATTCAGCAGTTGCCAGTCTTGTGGCGGCGAAAGAACAGCTAAACGGTCAGGCTACCGATAAGGAAAAACTAATTGCTGAAGTATCAAACTACACACCGACTCAGGCAAACTTTATTTATTACAATGCTGAAAATACCAAACAAATTGCCTATGATACAGCTGTTCGTTCAGCACAACTTGTATTGAACCAAGAGAATGTAACACAGGCAGTTGTCAACCAAGCGTTGGCTGACTTGTTAGCAGCGAAAGCCAACTTAGATGGTCAAAAGACTGATATTTCAGCCCTTCGTAGCGCAGTATCCGTTTCTTCCGTATTAAAAGCGACAGATGCTAAGTATCTCAATGCATCTGAGAACGTGAAACAAGCTTATGACCAGGCAGTTGAAGCAGCGAAAGCGATTCTAGTTGATGAATCTGCAAGCCAAGCAAGTGTCGATCAAGCTCTAGCCGTTCTGACAAGCGCTCAGGCAGAACTGGATGGTGTTGCTACTTCAACAAATGATGCCAAAGAGCCAGCAAATACTGCCACTGACAAAAAAGATGAAGGCACTGTAACGCCTCCACCTATAGACTCAGAAAAAGTTGATGTACAGGCACCTCCTGTAGAAGATACTGGGAATTCAGGGCATGTACCGATAGGTCAGAAGCCAAACCTTCAACCAACTTTACCTCGTCCAGTCACTTTGCAAGCTAGTCTATCTAGTCCTAATCAAGAAAAACAGGTGACTCAACTACCAAATACTGGAGAAAATGATACGAAATACTATCTTGTTCTTGGTGTCATTATTGGGCTAGGGACTCTGTTAGTAAGCAAACGACGTCATAAGGAAGAAGTATAACCAACACTAACTTTATCACAAGTTTGCTAAATAATAAAACCGCTTAATCATTGATTAGGCGGTTGTTTGTGTTTGAAATTGAAGCCATTGTCTTTTGGATGTTTCTTGAGACATCAGTTGGCTTTACAAGATAATAATCTTGAGCCAGTTGGTCGGCAATATAGGAGTGGAGGTAGGTTGCTACAAGGATTCTTTCATATAGATGAACATGGGGAAATTGTACAGCAAATCCTGCAATCATACCTGCAAGAGTATCTCCCATACCTCCTGTTGCTTGGTAGGGACCACCAGCTCCTATTGGAGTGACTTGGTTTGGCTGGGTTTTTAGGATTTGAGTAGCAGAACTTTTAGCTACAAGGATTGTATTTTCTTGAAAAGATTGCAAGGCTTCAAGATTTCTTTGGCTTGTTTGGTCAGCAACCGGAATGGCTGATAACCGTTCCCATTCTTTCTGGTGGGGTGTCAGGATGACTTGTTTACACGGGAAGTTCTTCCTGTTTTGCTTTGCAATTAAGGTAAGGGCTGAGCCGTCAAGAACCAAAATCTGCTGGTCAGATAAATGTTCAAAAATAAAGTCCAATAACTGTTCAGCTCTGCTATTTTCCCCAAAACCTGGACCAATCAATACCAAGTCAGCATTTTCTAAGCTACTTATCAGCAAGGCTTGATCGTCAAATGAAAATGCCATGGCTTCAGGTAGATGACTATGTAAGGCTGATATGTTGTCTTTTTCAGTAGCAACAGTTACCAAGCCTGCTCCACTGTTGACGGTTGCTAGTGCGGCCATGATAATCGCTCCACCATAAGGATACAGTCCACCAATCAGCAAGACTCGACCATAGCTTCCCTTATGGCTATTGCGTGGTCTTGCTTGAATAACCTTTCTACAGAGTTCTTGTAAGTCCATACTTATTCCCCCTTTTCTTCTTATTATACCACGAGGAATGAGGTTTATGACAATCCAGATTTTAGATAAATCCAAGTTTTCATGCTATAATGAATTCATGGTATTATCAAAAAAACGTGCAAGAAAAGTTATTGAAGAAATCATCGCTCTGTATCCTGATGCTAAGCCTAGCTTGGACTTTCGAAATCACTTTGAGTTGGTATGTGCAGTGCTCTTATCTGCTCAAACTACAGACGCTGCGGTGAATAAGGCAACACCTGGTTTGTTCGCAGCTTTCCCTACGCCCCAAGCCATGGCGGCAGCAGAAGTGAAGGATATTGAGCCTTATATTTCTCGTTTGGGTTTGTACCGAAACAAGGCAAAGTTTTTAAAAGACTGTGCCCAGCAGTTGATGGAACGGCATAATGGCATTGTTCCGCAGACTCGTGAGGAATTAGAAGCTCTGGCAGGAGTGGGAAGAAAAACGGCCAATGTTGTCTTAAGTGTCGGTTTCGGAATCCCAGCCTTTGCAGTTGATACCCACGTGGGACGGATTTGTAAACACCACGATATTGTCAAAAAATCGGCTACACCCCTGGAAACAGAGAAACGAGTCATGGAAGTCTTACCTCCTGAACTCTGGCTCCCTGCTCATCAAGCTATGATTTATTTTGGACGAGAAGTCTGCCATCCTAAGAACCCTGAATGCGAAAAATTCCCACAATTATATGAATTTGACTAAAAAATCTTCTGTTTTTGAAGATTTTTTTAGTTTTTATGTGAAATTGTTTGAGTAAATTCTGAACATTTTTTTAAATTTTATAAGAATAGTAACTCAGAAAAGAATTATACGAATGTTATGTTTTATAAACGAGTTCCAAAAGTGATATATCCGAATATTGTCTAGATAGGTTTCTTTTTTATTGACAAAACACAAACAATAAGCTATACTATATCTTGTAATAAGGAAAAAATACGAAAAACAAACTGTTTTTCTGTTCCAATGTTAAGAAAAAGAGGTAGAAGCATGTTCAACGAAACTCCAGTTTTTGACTACGAAGATATTCAGCTCATTCCAAATAAATGTATCATCAATAGCCGTTCCGAGGCAGATACAACAGTGACTCTTGGGAAATATAGCTTTAAATTACCAGTTGTTCCAGCTAATATGCAGACTATTATTGATGAAGATGTGGCAGAAATGCTTGCCAAAGAAGGGTATTTCTATATCATGCATCGTTTCGATGAAGCTGGTCGTATTCCATTTATCAAACGCATGCACGAGCAAGGTTTGATTGCTTCCATCTCTGTTGGCGTAAAAGAATATGAATATGAGTTTGTGACTAGCTTGAAAGCTGATGCCCCTGAGTTTATCACCATTGATATTGCTCATGGTCATGCAGAAAGTGTTATCAAGATGATCCAACATATCAAGAAAGAATTACCTGAGACTTTTGTCATTGCAGGTAATGTCGGTACTCCAGAAGCAGTTCGTGAACTAGAAAATGCTGGTGCGGATGCGACAAAAGTTGGTATTGGTCCAGGTAAAGTATGTATTACAAAGGTTAAGACTGGTTTTGGTACAGGTGGTTGGCAGTTGGCTGCCCTTCGTTGGTGCGCAAAAGCTGCCCGTAAACCAATTATTGCGGACGGAGGTATCCGTACCCACGGAGATATTGCCAAATCCATCCGCTTCGGCGCAAGCATGGTCATGATTGGTTCGCTCTTTGCTGGTCACATTGAAAGCCCAGGTAAAACAATTGAAGTTGATGGCGAGAAATTCAAAGAGTACTATGGTTCTGCATCTGAATACCAAAAAGGTGCCTATAAAAACGTAGAAGGTAAGAAAATCTTACTCCCTGCCAAAGGACATTTGAAAGATACTCTGGTTGAAATGGAGCAAGATTTGCAGTCATCTATTTCTTATGCAGGTGGACGTGACATTACCAGCTTGAAGCATGTGGACTATGTTATCGTGAAAAACTCTATCTGGAATGGTGACTCTATCTAGTCAAAGAGGACTTGCAATGCGGGTCCTTTTCTTGTTACAATATTTATATAAAATTGAAAGAGAATAAGCATGTACCAAACAAGAAATAACAAAGAGAAGCTCTGGCTCTTTATCAAAATATTTTTGCCCATTTTAATTTATCAATTTGCTAATTACTCCGCATCCTTTATCGATACCATGATGACAGGCCAGTACAGCACTATGGATTTGGCTGGTGTTTCCATGGCAACCAGTCTTTGGAATCCGCTTTTTTCATTTCTAACAGGGATTGTATCTGCATTGGTCCCAATCATCGCTCAACATTTAGGAAAAGGTGAAAGAGATAAGATTCGTGAGGAGTTTCATCAGTTTGTCTATCTAGCAATCGGATTAACCATTTTACTCTTGTGCTCGGTCCTATTTATCGCTGTTCCCACCTTGGCTCAGTTTGGACTTGATGAATCTGTTTTTCAAGTTGGCAGGCAGTACCTCTATTTTATTTCCATTGGCATCCTGCCTCTCTTGCTCTTTAGTGTCTGTCGCTCTTTTTTCGACGCCCTCGGTTTGACTCAGCTATCCATGTACCTCATGTTGCTCCTTGTCCCATTTAACAGTCTATTTAACTATCTCTTAATTTATGGGAAAATGGGCCTCCCGGCCCTAGGCGGAGCTGGAGCTGGATTGGGTACTGCTTTAGCTTACTGGGCGGTATTGCTAGTAATCGTCATTGTCATGTGCAAAAATAAGACTATTTCTTTTTATCAGATTTGGCGGTGGAGTCCGATTGATGGGTCTTTACTGAAAGAAGGATTGAAAATCGGTCTTCCCATCGGTTTACAAGTCTTTGCAGAAGTAGCAATTTTTGCAGTAGTAGGGCTCTATATGGCAAAATTTTCAGCCCAGATTATAGCAGCCCACCAGTCAGCTATGAACTTTGCGACATTATTATATGCCTTTCCTGCCTCAGTTTCTTCAGCCCTAGCTATTGTCATTGCTTATGAAGTAGGGGCTAAACGACCACAGGATGTGAAAGCCTACAGCCGTCTGGGACGCTTAGTAGCACTAGGCTTTGCAGGCCTAACACTCACTTTCCTATATTTTTTCCGCTCCAAAGTTGCCTACCTTTATGGTAATGACGCAGAATTTATCCGTCTGACCTCGCATTTCCTGAGCTTTGCTCTCATGTTCCAGTTAGCAGATGCCTTTACAGCACCTATTCAGGGGATTTTACGTGGTTACAAGGATACGACTGTTCCATTTATACTTGGTTTGGTTGCCTATTGGTCCATGACCTTCCCAGTCGCATTCTTGCTTGAAAGATTTTTCAAAATGGGTCCAGAAGCCTATTGGATCGGTCTTATTTCAGGGATTTTTGTCTGCGGAATAGCTCTTAATTTGCGCTTGATCAAAATAGCTCATTCTCATTTGTCTGTGAAATAAATTAACTATGAAAGTCGGAGGCATCCGGCTTTTTCTCTCTTGTGAAAATATCTTGCTCATGTTAAAATAAAAGGATAGAAAATCAAATGGAGAAATTATGAATTATTTTAACGTAGGAAAGATTGTTAATACGCAAGGCCTACAAGGGGAAATGCGTGTTTTGTCTGTGACCGATTTTGCAGAAGATCGTTTTAAAAAAGGGGCAAAGCTTGCACTTTTTGATGACAAGGATCAGTTTGTCATGGAAGTGGAAATTGCTAGTCACCGTAAGGCTAAGAACTTTGATATTATCAAGTTTAAGGGCATGTACCATATCAACGATATTGAAAAGTACAAGGGCTTTAGTTTGAAAATTGCCGAGGAAAATTTGACCGACCTTGAAGATGGTGAGTTTTATTACCATGAAATTATCGGCTTGGATGTCTATGAGAATGATATTCTGATCGGACAAATCAAGGAAATCTTGCAGCCAGGTGCCAATGATGTCTGGGTGGTGAAACGAAAAGGTAAGAAAGACCTGCTCTTGCCATATATTCCACCTGTTGTCTTGAACATTGATATTCCAAATAACCGTGTCGATGTGGAATTGCTCGAGGGCCTAGACGATGAGAATTGATATTTTGACCCTCTTCCCTGAGATGTTTGCACCTCTAGAACACTCTATTGTGGGTAAGGCGCGTGACAAGGGTTTGCTAGAAATCAACTACCACAATTTCCGAGAGAATGCTGAAAAGGCTCGCCATGTGGACGATGAACCCTATGGTGGAGGACAAGGCATGTTGCTCCGTGCCCAGCCAATTTTTGATACCATGGATAGCATTGAACAAACCACTCCACGTGTTATCCTATTGGATCCCGCTGGGCGTACTTTCAATCAGGCCTATGCCGAAGAATTAGCACAGGAAGAGCAGCTGATTTTCATTTGCGGTCACTATGAAGGATATGATGAGCGGATTAAGACCTTAGTAACAGATGAAATTTCTCTCGGAGATTATGTCCTGACAGGTGGAGAGTTGGCAGCTATGACCATGATTGATGCTACCGTTCGCCTGATTCCAGAGGTTATTGGCAAGGAAGTCAGTCATACGGATGATAGTTTTTCATCAGGGCTATTGGAATATCCTCAATACACCCGACCATACGAGTATCGTGGAATGGTAGTTCCAGATGTATTAATGAGCGGTCACCATGAAAATATTCGTAAATGGCGTTTGGAAGAGAGTCTACGCAAAACCTATCAACGTCGTCCAGACTTGTTAGAAAACTACAACTTTACAGCTGAAGAGTTAACTATTTTTGAAAAAATCAAGGCAGAAGACACAGTTGATTAGACTGTGTTTTTCTTGCTAGAAGGAGAAATGATGAAACGCAAGGTATTTGAACATTACCAACCTTATAAAATCAAACAAAAGGCAAGATTTGATTTAGGAAATAACGAAAATCGTATCATTGATTGGGCTTTTTTGCCACAAGAGACTTTGGAAAATTTGGATGTCAATCAATTAAGTTTTTATGGTGATAACACTTACTCCGAACTGATTGAGAAATATGCGGCCTATCTTGGAGTGAATCCCAAACAAGTGACGGTAGGTGTGGGCTCTGATCACCTTATTCACATGATTATTTCCACCTTTATGGAAAAGGATGATACTTTTTTGACTGTCAATCCAGACTTCTTCATGTATGAAACCTATAATCACATGCATGGTAGCCGTTTTGAAGCCATTGATTTGGAAGCAAAAAACGATACACTCGTCCTGCCAGTAGAGAAATTGTTGGCACGTGCGGAGGAGGTGAAGGTAAAGATAATCATGCTTTCCAATCCTAACAATCCTTCTTCAGTAGCTTATTCACTAGAAGATTTGGAGAAATTGGCTATTTCTTTTAAAGGGCTACTCGTTGTAGATGAGGCTTACATTGAATTTGCAAATGTCGAAAGCTTCATCAGTCGTCTGCAACAATTTGACAATGTTTTAGTTTTACGGACCTTATCAAAGGCTTTTGGACTTGCAGGTTTACGAGTTGGCTTTGCGGTAGGAAGCGAAGAGTTAATTTATGAATTGGACAAGGTCATTCCCCCATTCAGCTTGTCAAACTTGACTGCAAAAATGGCAGCCGTTGCATTGAATTATACAGACAAGGTTTTAGAAACAGTAGGAGTAATTCAGAATTTGCGAGAAGAAATGATTTTATTATTGCAAGGGTTAGATAACTGTCAAGTTCTACCTAGTCAGGCTAGTTTTGTAACGTTTAAAGCACCATGGGCAGAAGAATTTTATCAGCAAGCCTTGGCACAGGATTGGAATTTCAAATATTATCCAACAGGTAAATTAGAGGGGCATATTCGCCTGTCTATCGGCCGTCCAGAAGAAATGGACATGATGAAAAAAATGATTGAGAAACTAGTGGAAGCGTAGATTTCTGCTAGTTTTTTTGTTTTTTGAAAGAAAATGATAGAAAATGATTGACAATGGCAGAAAATCGTGTATAATGATTTTTGTAAACGATTGCAGGAGGTGTTGAACATACTCAAATCAGAACGAAAACAGATTATATTGGAGCGAATACACTCTCAACAGTTTGTTCGGCTAGAGGAATTAATCGAAGTTCTTGATACATCTGAGTCTACTGTACGTAGGGATTTGGACGAGTTGGAAAACGAAGGTAAGCTTCGTCGTGTACACGGCGGTGCTGAAGCGCCAGGGAATTTACAACTCGAAGAGTCTATTCTAGAAAAATCTGTCAAAAACGTTCAAGAAAAACGAGAGATTGCGGAAAGAGCTGCTCGACAGATTGTTAACGGAGACGTAATTTTTTTAGATGCAGGTACAACAACCGGTGTACTGATTGATTATCTTCAGCAGGAAAATCTGACAGTCGTTACCAATTCTATTCACCACGCAGTGAGGCTGGTTGAACGCAAGATAAAAACAATCATTATAGGTGGTTTTGTTAAGCAATCAACAGATGCTTCCGTTGGAGCGATAGCATTGGAACAAATTCGTCAGCTCAACTTTGATAAGGCATTTCTAGGTATGAATGGTATTGATAAAAATTACTTTACAACGCCAGATATTGAAGAAGCGACCATCAAACGCACTATCATAGACAATGCCAAAGAAAGCTATGTTTTGGCAGATGCTTCTAAAATTGGTCAATTCTCCTTTGTTAAAGTTGCGGCAATCGAAAAATCCAACATTATCTGCCAATCTTCAGAAAGCAGTTTGTTGGACATCATAAAAGAGAAAACGAGGGTAATCGAGGTATGATTTATACAGTTACGCTCAATCCAGCGATTGACTATATCGTTCGTTTAGAACATGTCGAGACGGGCAGTGTCAATCGTATGGAGAGCGATGATAAGTATGCTGGTGGTAAGGGAATTAACGTTAGTCGTATTTTGAAGCGCTTGGGCTATCCAAATACAGCAACGGGTTTCCTTGGGGGATTCACAGGTCAGTTCATCAAAGATGGATTGATTGCCGAAGGAATTGATACTGATTTTGTTCAGGTTGATCAAGATACACGTATTAACGTGAAAATCAAAGCTGACCAAGAAACAGAAATCAACGGTTTGGGTCCGATTGTGACAGATACACAGTTGGCCGAATTAGAAATGGTCTTAGCAGGATTGACCAAAGAAGACACCGTTGTCTTCGCGGGGTCTGCTCCAGCTAGTCTTGGAAATGAAGTCTACAATAGGCTGATTCCTGTGGCTAAAAAAGCAGGAGCGCAAGTGGTCTGTGACTTTGAAGGTCAAACACTTCTTGACTCACTAGCACACCAGCCACTCTTGGTCAAGCCAAACAACCATGAACTTGAAGCAATCTTCAATGTCGAGTTGAATGGCATCGCAGACATCGAGACCTATGCTAAGAAAATCTTAGAAATGGGTGCTCAGAATGTGATCATTTCTATGGCAGGGGATGGGGCTTTGTTGGTCACTCCAGCAGCTACTTACTTTGCCAAACCAATCAAGGGAACAGTGAAAAACTCTGTCGGAGCTGGAGACTCCATGGTGGCAGGTTTTACAGGTGAATACGTTCGCTCACAAGACCCAATCGAAGCCCTCAAATGGGGAGTTGCTTGCGGTACGGCAACAGCCTTTTCAGATGATTTGGCAAGTATCGAATTTATTAAGGAAACTTATGAAAAAGTTGAGGTAGAAACACTATGAAAATTCAAGACGTTTTGAGAAAAGATGTCATGTTACTTGATTTGCAAGCGACAAGCAAGGAAGTAGTTATTGATGAAATGATTGCTAGTTTGGTTGATAAAGGTTATGTAACGGATTTTGACGTATTCAAAACAGGTATCATGAACCGTGAAGCACAAACGACAACAGGACTTGGTGACGGTATCGCAATGCCACACGCTAAGAATGCGGCTGTAAAAGAAGCGACTGTTCTCTTTGCAAAATCAAACAAAGGTGTC
The DNA here is from genome assembly GCF_044427445.1 of Streptococcus sp. 2020WUSS084. Lineage (NCBI taxonomy): Bacteria > Bacillati > Bacillota > Bacilli > Lactobacillales > Streptococcaceae > Streptococcus > Streptococcus sp. 2020WUSS084. Next base: position 154,883 of record NZ_JAOTGC010000001.1, read on the forward strand.
GACTATGCAAGTCTTGATGGTCAACCAACTGATTTGTTCTTCATGATTGCAGCTCCAGAAGGTGCAAACGATACACACTTGGCTGCCCTTGCTGAATTGTCTAAATACTTGATGAAGCCTGGATTTGCTGACAAACTTCGTGGTGTTTCTAGCCCAGAAGAAGTCATTTCAGTCTTTGACGAAGCTGAAGCAGCAGATAAGGCTGCCGAAGAAGTAGTTGCAGCACCAAATGGTGACCGTCCATTTATCGTTGCTGTTACAGCATGTACAACAGGTATCGCCCACACTTACATGGCAGAAGAAGCACTTAAGAAACAAGCTGCTGAGATGGGTGTTGACATCAAGGTTGAAACCAACGGTGCTTCAGGTGTTGGAAACAAACTAACCGCTGAAGACATTAAGAATGCAGCAGGTGTTATCATCGCAGCAGATAAGGCTATTGATATGCCTCGCTTCAATGGCAAACCTTTGGTATCTCGGCCAGTTGCAGCTGGAATCAAACAACCAGAAGAATTAATTAACCTTATCTTGGATGGTAAAGCATCAGCCTACACTGCGTCAGAAGGAGCAGCTACTGTGGAATCTTCAGAAAAACTCAGTCTTGGCAAAGCGTTCTATAAACACTTGATGAGTGGTGTGTCTCAAATGTTGCCATTCGTTATCGGTGGCGGTATCTTGATTGCCCTTGCCTTCCTATTCGATGGAGCTCTAGGTGTGCCACAAGACAGCCTTGGTAGTCTTGGTTCATACCATGAAATCGCAGCTATGTTCATGAAGATCGGTGGAGCAGCCTTCGGCTTCATGTTGCCACTTCTAGCAGGTTATATTGCTTACTCAATCGCTGAAAAACCAGGTTTGGTTGCAGGTTTCGTAGCTGGTGCAATTGCTAGTAGCGGTCTTGCGTTCGGTAAAATTCCTTACGCAGCTGGTGGTGAAGAAACGCTTGCTCTTGCAGGTGTATCATCTGGTTTCTTGGGTGCCCTTGTTGGTGGTTTCCTTGCTGGTGGTGTAGTGCTCGTTCTTCGCAACGCTTTGCGCAACCTTCCAAAATCACTTCAAGGTTTGAATGCAATCTTGCTCTTGCCACTTTTGGGAACAGCAATCACTGGTTTCTTGATGTTCTTCGTTAACATCCCAATGGCAGCAATCAACACAGGTATGAACAACTTCCTTGCAGGTCTTGAAGGTAGCTCTGCTATTCTCCTCGGCCTTGTCCTCGGTGGTATGATGGCAGTCGATATGGGTGGTCCAGTCAACAAGGCAGCTTATGTCTTCGGTACAGGTACACTTGCAGCAACTGTTGCAGATGGTGGTTCTGTTGCCATGGCAGCGGTAATGTCAGGTGGTATGGTTCCACCGTTGGCAGTTTTCGTTGCAACCCTTCTTTTCAAAGACAAATTCACACAAGAAGAGCGTAACTCAGGTTTGACAAACATCGTTATGGGTCTTTCATTCATCACTGAAGGTGCGATTCCATTTGGTGCTGCTGACCCAGCTCGTGCAATCCCAAGCTTTATCGCTGGTTCTGCCCTTGCAGGTGCCTTGGTTGGTTTGTCAGGCATCCAATTGATGGCTCCTCACGGTGGTATCTTCGTTATCGCTTTGACATCTAATCCATTGCTTTACATCGCCTATGTTTTGATCGGTGCGGTTGTATCAGGTGTCCTTTACGGAGCACTTCGTAAAGCTAAATAATTTTAATTGAAACCTTGCTTCTGGCAAGGTTTTTTAGCTATTTCACGAGGATTATGGTATAATGTGAGTATTATTGTTATTAGAGGAGTCTTGAAATGGAAATCATTCGCGATAAAGAATTTGTCAATCAGTATCATTTTGATGCCCGCAATCACGCGTGGGAAAAAGAGAACGGAATTCCGGAAACAAAATTGAAAGTTGACTTTCAATTGATTGAGCAAAATCGTGCGGAAAATCGAACATCTATGATTACCATTTTGCGCTTTATGATTGTACTAGATCATTTTGTGATTTCAGGCGCCATGAGTCAGGCCGTTCACTTACCAAATCGATTGGTAGAAGAGCCAACTGAATTTACTGATGAGGAAAAACGTGTTTTGGTAGAGCCTCTTTTGGACATTTTAAAACGAATGACTTATGAGGTTACTGAAATCGCCTTTGATGCACCAGGAGTGAATTTGGAGTTTTAATATGAAATTAGCAGTTATAACTGACTCATCGGCTGTTTTGAATATCCAAAGTATTGAGCGGGATGACCTGTTTGTCCTAAGTATTCCAGTCAGCATCGATGGGGAAAATTATATCGAAGGACAAAATTTGACGGTTGAAGAGTTTTATCAAAAAATGGCTTCATCGAAAGAATTACCTAAAACCAGCCAACCGAGTTTGATGGAACTAGAAGAAATTCTGGCTAAATTAACAGAGAAAGGCTATACACACGCACTTGGCTTATTCTTGTCATCAGGTATTTCAGGTTTTTATCAAAATATTCAATATTTGGCTGATGAATTTGAAGGATTAACCGTTGCCTTTCCAGATACCAAAATCACATCGGCTCCTTTAGGCATGATGGTCGAAAATGTTCTCAAATGGGCTGATGCAGGACTTAGTTTTGAAGAGATTACTGGGAAATTGGACCAAGAAATTGGGAAGACTACAGCCTTCATCATGGTTGATGACCTCAATCATTTGGTAAAAGGTGGTCGCTTGTCCAATGGTGCAGCCTTGCTTGGCAATCTTTTGAGCATCAAACCGATTCTGTATTTTACAGGTGAGGGTAAGATTGAAGTGTATGAAAAAGTTCGGACGGAGAAAAAGGCCATTAAACGCCTCTTGGAAATCCTCCAAGAACAAACGACCGAAGGACAGTATCAGATTGCTATCATTCACGCCAACGCACCTCAGAAGGCTGAAAACTTTAAACAGCAGTTGGAAGAAGCAGGTGTCGGTAGCGATTTACCAATCGTGTCATTTGGTTCGGTCATCGGTACGCACTTGGGAGAAGGGGCAGTGGCCTTTGGTATTTCTCCCATTATTGAATAGGAGTTTCTATGACAATTAAGGTAATTATCGCAGGATTCAAAGGAAAAATGGGCTCAACGGCTGTTGAGATGGTCAAAGGTGACGCAGCACTTAGTTTGGCTGCCTTGGTGGATCCCTTTGCGACAGAAACAGAAGTAGATGGTGTTCCTGTTTTCAAGACCAAAGAAGAAGTTGCCAGTCTGGAAGCTGATGTCTGGGTGGATTTTACAACGCCAAAATTTGCCTATGAAAACACCCGTTTTGCCTTGGAAAATGGTTTCGCACCTGTGGTTGGAACGACAGGATTTACCCCTGAAGAAATCGAGGAATTGACCGCCTTATCTGCTGAGAAGGGTTTGGGCGGCTTGATCGCTCCTAACTTTGCTATTGGCGCTATCTTGCTCATGCAATTTGCAGCACAAGCAGCCAAGTATTTCCCAAATCTTGAAATCATTGAATTGCACCACGATAAGAAGAAGGATGCACCGAGTGGTACGGCTGTCAAAACGGCCGAACTCATTTCCCAAGTTCGTCAGTCACAGACTCAAGGTGCAGCGGATGAAGAAGAACTGATTGCTGGCGCTCGCGGTGCAGAATTTGACGGCTTCCGTATCCACTCAGTACGCTTGCCAGGCCTTGTTGCCCATCAGGAAGTGATTTTTGGGGCACAGGGCGAAGGCTTGACCATTCGTCATGACTCTTACGATCGTATTTCCTTTATGGGCGGTGTCAATCTAGGCATTAAAGAGGTAGTCAAACGCTCACAACTCGTTTATGGTTTGGAACACTTATTATGAAATTAAACAATCTGCCTTCTGAGTTTCAGGAGGCTTTGCCGATTTTAGAGAAAATTAAAGCAGCTGGTTACGAGGCTTATTTCGTTGGCGGTTCTGTTCGTGATGCCATTCTCGGTAGGCCTATTCATGATGTCGATATTGCGACATCCAGCTACCCTCAGGAAACGAAACAAATCTTTTCACGGACTATTGATGTCGGAATTGAACACGGTACGGTGCTAGTACTAGAGGGGAAAAAGGAGTATGAAATTACCACCTTTCGGACAGAGGAGGAGTATGTTGACTTCCGTAGGCCGAGTCAGGTTTCTTTTGTGCGTTCCTTAGAAGAGGATCTCAAACGTCGCGACTTCACAGTCAACGCCTTTGCTCTGGATGAAGAGGCACAGATTGTTGACCTCTTTGATGGGACGACTGACTTAGAAAACCGCACCCTACGGGCTGTAGGCATCCCGGCTGAGCGTTTCAACGAAGATGCCCTCCGTATCATGCGTGGATTTCGCTTTGCAGCGACCTTGGACTTTGAGATTGAACCGACTACCTTCACAGCTATGGTTGAAACCGCACCGCTTTTGGAAAAAATCTCGGTGGAACGTAGCTTTATCGAGTTTGATAAACTCTTGATGGCGGATTTTTGGCGAAAAGGCTTGCGCGCTATGATTGATTCCAAGGCTTATGATTTTTTGCCTGATTTAGCTGGAAAAAGTGATGAATTAGAGGCCATGCTAACAAGTCTGACAGAAGAGTTTCGCTTTTCGACATCTGAACAAGCTTGGGCCATGCTCTTTGTCTGCCTAGGTATTGATAACATCAAGTCCTTCCTGAAAAAATGGAAAACCAGCAATGATTTCCAACGCAGCGTGGTCAAGTTGGTAGAGATTTATCAGCTCCGCCAAGCAGGACCTGTTACCAAGCAAATCTGTTTCAAGTATGGCAAAGAATTCTTATACTTGGTAGAGGAACTCCGTCAGGCACAAGGTTTTGTTGCAGATTTTGCAGCAATCGATAAGATTGACCAAGCCTTGACTATCCACGACAAGCATGAAATTGTTGTCAATGGAGGACATCTGATGAAGGCATTTGACCTCAAACCAGGTCCAGTATTGGGAGAACTACTCAAAGAGGTGGAATTCCAGATTGTGGAAGGACAGCTGGAAAACGAAGAGCAAGCGATTATGACATTTGTGAAAGGAATCTTAGAGAATGAGTGATTTTATCGTTGAACACCTGACTAAATCTGTCGGAGATAAAACGGTCTTTGCTGATCTGTCTTTCATCATCCATCAAGGCGACAGAATCGGTATTATCGGGGTCAATGGTACAGGAAAGACGACTTTGCTGGATGTTCTGTCAGGTCGTATCGGTTTTGACGGAGATGTATCACCTTTTCGTACAAAAAATGCTTATAAAATCGCCTATCTGACCCAGGAACCTGATTTTGATGAAAGTAAGACAGTTTTAGACACCGTTCTTTCATCTGACCTCCGTGAAACTCAGCTGATTCGTGAATACGAATTACTCTTATCTCATTACGATGAAGCAAGTCAAGCAAGACTGGAGAAAGTCATGGCAGAGATGGATTCTCTCAATGCTTGGGAGATTGAAAGTCAGGTCAAGACTGTTCTGTCAAAACTCGGTCTGACAGACCTCAACAAAACCGTTGCTGACTTATCGGGTGGTCTACGTAGACGAGTGCAATTGGCCCAAGTTCTCCTTGGCAATGCTGACTTGCTCTTGCTGGATGAACCGACTAACCACCTGGACATTGATACCATTGAATGGTTGACGACTTTCTTGAAAAATACTAAAAAGTCTGTTCTCTTTATTACCCACGATCGCTATTTCTTGGACAATGTGGCGACACGGATTTTTGAATTGGATCGCGCCAGCTTAACCGAATATCAGGGAAATTACCAGAACTATGTTCGCTTAAAGGCAGAACAGGACGAGCGAGATGCCGCCCTTCGCCATAAGAAAGAGCAGCTCTACAAACAAGAGCTGGCTTGGATGCGCAGACAACCTCAAGCTCGTGCTACCAAGCAACAGGCCCGTATCAATCGTTTCCATGACCTTAAAGGCGATTTAGCCCACAAGATAGACGATAGCGAATTGGAAATCAATTTTGAAACCTCTCGTATCGGTAAAAAGGTCATTAATTTTGAAAATGTCAGCTTTTCCTATCCTGACAAGCCCATTTTAAAAGACTTTAACCTGCTCATTCAAAACAAGGACCGCATAGGAATTGTCGGTGATAATGGAAAAGGAAAATCCACTTTGCTCAATCTAATCGCAGGTGATTTGCAGGCAGACAGCGGTAAGCTGGAAATTGGTGAAACCATCCGTATCGGCTATTTTTCTCAGACCATTAAAGGTTTAGACGAAAGCAAGCGGGTCATCAATTTCTTGCAGGAAGTGGCAGAAGAAGCTAAGACGACATCTGGTATGGTTTCTATCGCAGAACTCTTGGAGCAATTCCTCTTCCCACGCAATACCCACGGGACCTTGATTGAGAAATTGTCAGGCGGGGAGAAGAAGCGACTTTATTTGCTTAAGATTCTCTTGCAACGACCCAATGTTCTCTTACTGGACGAACCGACTAACGACTTGGACATAGCGACTCTGACAGTCTTGGAACATTTCTTGCAGGGCTTTACTGGACCAGTCATTACCGTTAGTCACGACCGTTATTTCCTAGACAAGGTAGCCAATAAAATCTTGGCTTTCGAAGATAGCGGTATAGAGACCTTCTTTGGCAACTACACAGACTATCTGGATGAGAAGGCCTTTCTGGCTTCCAGCTCTGCCATTTCCTTGGAAAAACCAAAGGAGAAATCCGAGAAGGTAAAAGAAACCAAGAAGCGGATGTCCTACTTTGAGAAGCAGGAATGGGCAACCATCGAAGAGGATATTGCTGGCTTGGAGGAGCGGATTGCGGCAATCGAGGCGGAAATGCTGACCTGTGGTAGTGATTTTACAAAATTATCCGATTTGCAGAAGGAATTGGATGAGAAAAACGACCTGCTCTTGGAAAAATATGAGCGGTATGAGTATCTGAGCGAACTGGAGGGCTAGATGAAAGTTCTTGTCATGTCATATATGGTCATCTATCTCTTGGTAACCTTGGGAGCGGCTTTGTTTAGCTATCTAAAGACCCAAAAAATGAATACATTGCGCTTGATTTTAACTATCCTGTCCATGATATTGCTGACAAGCACCTTGTATTTTTATAGTCAGTCTTATCACGACTTGCAGATGGTGGGCTTTGCTCTAGGTTTTACCTTTATTTCTACTCTTTTTCTCTATAATGGAACGAAAGAAGGTAGTAATTTTACGACAGTTATGCTCTTTTCCATTGGAAGGTTTATCTTACATATTCAATTTTTAATTTTGCTCTATCTCTTTCGATAGAGCAATTAATTTTTATCCGTACAAATTTTTGAAAAGGCTTTACGCAAACCTTTGCATTGTGTTATAATAAAGAAAATACATTTGAGGTGATGATTATGTCTAAAAAAATTATCGGTATTGACCTTGGGGGAACTTCTGTTAAATTGGCCATTTCGACTACTGAGGGAGAAATTCAAGAAAAATGGTCTATCAAGACAAATATTTTAGATGATGGAAGTCATATTGTTCCAGATATTATCGAGAGCATTCAACATCGTTTTGAAACCCATGGTTTAACTAAGGACGATTTCTTAGGAATTGGTATGGGCTCACCCGGTGTAGTGGATAGTGAAGCTGGTACTGTTATCGGAGCCTATAACCTCAACTGGAAGACCTTGCAATTGGTCAAAGATCAGTTTGAATCTGCGCTCGGTTTACCATTCTTTATCGACAATGATGCCAACGTAGCAGCTCTTGGTGAGCAGTGGGTTGGTGCTGGAAACAACAATCCAAACGTTGTCTTTATGACGCTTGGTACAGGTGTTGGTGGCGGTGTCATCGCTGCCGGAAACTTGATTCGTGGTGTCAAAGGTGCTGGTGGTGAATTAGGTCATATCACAGTTGATTTTGATGAGCCATTTGCATGTACTTGTGGTAAGAAAGGTTGTCTAGAAACCGTTGCTTCAGCAACAGGTATTGTCAACCTCAGCCGTCGTTATGCGGACCAATACGCAGGCGATGCAAAACTGAAACAAATGATTGATGATGGGCAAGATGTAACGGCTAAAGATGTCTTTGATTTGGCAAAAGAAGGCGATGATTTGGCTTTGATTGTCTACCGTCATTTCTCAGAATACCTAGGTGTTGCTTGTGCAAACATTGCTGCAGTCCTCAATCCTGCCTACATCGTTCTTGGTGGTGGTGTATCAGCTGCGGGAGAGTTCTTATTGGATGGCGTTCGTAAGGTCTTTGCTGAAAATAGCTTCCCACAAATCAAGGAAAGTACACAAATTGTCTTGGCAACACGTGGTAATGATGCAGGTGTATTGGGCGCAGCATCACTCGTCTTGAAATAATCGTTAAAAGCAGGGGAAACTCTGCTTTTTTTCAATTCCGCTGTCACATTTTCTTTATATACATATATTGAAAAATGTAGTATTTAAGCGTACAATGAAAGTGTAAAGAGAAAGGAGTGTCACCTTATGAAACAGGTAAACATGTCTAAAATAATCAACTATCTGACCATTCTTGGTTTATTGATTTTGTTATCTGCTTTTTTCCTTGATAACTGGATTCGTGACTGGTTTTTCCCGTCTAGCTGGGGAAACATAGCAACCATGTTGATTCTCCCTCTACTGGGGGCTCTAATTCTTATACTATCTATCTATTATAAAAAATTGTGGACTGGTTTGATTAGTATCTTCTTAATGATCTCATTTCCTCTGATATTCGGTATTGGCTACTTTATATTTGGCCCCTAGAAGGAGCGGTTATGAACCTGACTTTACTAAAAAGATTAAATCTAGTTTTGTATGGTATCGCAATTTTTCTCATCGTCATGCTATTTTTGCCAATAGGGCAATGGTTTGAAGTTGTAAATGTGAATTTTAAACTAACATTTTTCATCATTCCATTTTTCGGACTAGCCAGCTTACCAACGGCTATTTACACTAAAAATGTTCGTCAGATATTGTTGAGTGTTCTCTTGGTTGCCTTGTATTTTATATTGTTCAGCCTAATAACTGCCCTATCTGGTTTGTTCCACCTTAATTTTTATTCATTCTTTTTCAAATGAGAACTCCGGTGCAAAACTGGAGTTTTTTGCTAGAATTTGCTATACTAAGACCATGACTAAAGCAGATATTATTTTTAAAGAAAATATTCGTAAGATTATGGAAGAGGGCGTTTTTTCAGAAAATGCTCGCCCTCGTTACAAGGATGGAAATGTCGCTAATTCCAAGTACGTTACAGGCGCCTTTGCTGAGTATGACTTGTCTAAGGGCGAGTTTCCTATTACAACACTTAGACCTATTCCAATTAAGTCGGCCATTAAGGAAATTCTCTGGATTTACCAAGACCAGACCAATGACCTGTCTGTCTTGCAGGAAAAATACGGTGTCCAGTATTGGAATGACTGGGAAGTTGAAGGAACAGGCACAATCGGTGAACGTTACGGTGCTATTGTGAAAAAACATGACATCATTTCAAAAATCCTCAAGCAATTGGAAGAAAATCCATGGAATCGCCGCAATGTGATTTCTTTGTGGGATTATGAAGCATTTGACCAATCTGCAGGTCTCTTGCCATGTGCCTTTCAGACCATGTTTGACGTTCGGCGAGTGGATGGGGAGATTTATCTGGATGCAACTCTAACTCAACGGTCAAATGATATGTTGGTAGCCCATCATATCAACGCTATGCAGTATGTAGCCCTTCAGATGATGATCGCTAAACATTTTGGATGGAAGGTTGGGAAGTTTTTCTATTTCATCAACAATCTTCACATCTATGACAATCAGTTTGAACAGGCTGAAGAATTACTCCGTCGCACACCATCTGAAGTTGAGCCACGTTTGGTCTTAAATGTTCCTGACGGTACCAATTTCTTTGATATTCGGGCAGAAGATTTTGAATTGGTGGATTACAATCCAGTTAAACCGCAGTTAAAATTCGATCTAGCAATTTAACTGGATTAGCAGTGAAGAACTTCGTTCTTTTACCTCGCTTCTTTATTTTTAGGCTCGGGCTGAAACAGTTCCCCGACCTGTTTCACTTCCAACCTTCAACAGTCTATACTCAGACTTTCGAAGCCAGTTAAACCGCAACTCAAATTTGACTTGGCGATTTAAGATGAGGGGGCTTTCCAGCACCAGTGAGGTTCACATTCTACGAATCTCGGAATCTTCCCTATCTCTGAGTAGTCGATGATAGTTTCAATATGATAAAAATTTGCACTAGCCCTACTTGGTAAGTGCATTTTTCATGTTTTTTTGATAGAATGATAGGACGGAGAGTGAGAGAAAATGACTAAAAAGATTGTTGCCATTTGGGCTCAAGATGAAAATGGATTGATTGGAAAAGGTGATAGACTTCCTTGGTCATTACCAGCTGACTTAGCTCATTTCAAAGAAACGACAACAGGTCACACGATGGTGATGGGACGTATAACCTTCGACGGCATGGGTAAACGTGCTCTTCCCAATCGTCACACCATCGTTTTGACAACGGATAAAACCTATCAACTAGAGAGTGAACGTGTTACCATTTTACACAGTGTGGAAGATGTCCTAGATTGGTATAACAAACAGGAGCAGACACTATTTGTGCTTGGTGGGGGACAAATTTTTACTGCCTTTGCACCTTACATTGAAACATTAATAGTGACAGATATTCACGGTCAATTTAATGGCGATGTGTATTTTCCGAAAGCATTTCCTATGGAGAAATTTCAGCTACAAAGCGCCAATTCACGTCCAAAAGACGAGAAAAACCCGTATGATTTTACAATAAAAACCTATGAAAGAAGAGATGGTTAGGCATGGAGAGAAGTTTATTCGGTTTATTTACAGCATTTCTCTGTGGGATTTGTATTCTTTGTGCGATTCAAGCCTTTCGGAAGAAACGTTTTGGTTTAGCAATTTTATTTTTACTGAATGCTTTTACCAATCTGGTCAATAGTATTCATGCTATTTATGGATTTTTATTTAGATAAGAGATATGAAAGAGGAAACACATGGCTGTTAAGCATACACATGAGCTAATCTATTGCTCATTTTGCGGAAAAAATCAAGAAGAAGTTAAAAAAATTATCGCTGGGAACAATGTCTTCATTTGTAATGAATGCGTGGAACTAGCACAGGAAATCATTCGTGAGGAACTGGCAGAAGAAGTTTTGACAGACTTGGCCGATACGCCAAAGCCACAAGAATTACTCAATATCCTGAACAACTACGTCATCGGACAGGATCGTGCAAAACGTGCTTTAGCAGTAGCCGTTTACAACCACTACAAACGTATCAATTTCCAGGATAGCCGTGATGAGAACGATGTTGATTTGCAAAAATCAAATATCCTTATGATTGGTCCGACTGGTTCAGGAAAAACCTTCCTAGCACAGACCTTGGCTAAAAGTTTGAATGTCCCGTTTGCTATTGCCGATGCGACCGCTCTTACTGAGGCGGGTTATGTTGGTGAAGACGTAGAAAATATCCTCCTCAAACTTTTGCAGGCTGCAGACTTTAACATCGACCGTGCAGAAAGAGGAATTATCTATGTGGATGAAATTGATAAAATTGCCAAAAAAGGTGAAAATGTGTCCATTACCCGCGATGTATCTGGTGAAGGTGTCCAGCAAGCGCTCCTAAAAATTATCGAGGGAACTGTGGCCAGCGTACCACCACAAGGCGGACGCAAACATCCAAACCAAGAAATGATTCACGTGGACACCAAAAATATCCTGTTCATCGTTGGCGGTGCATTTGATGGTATCGAAGAAATCGTCAAACAGCGTCTCGGTGAAAAAATCATCGGTTTTGGTCATAATAATCGTGCTATTGATGAAAAAGAATCATACATGCAACATATCATTGCAGACGATATTCAAAAATTCGGTATCATTCCAGAGTTGATTGGTCGCTTGCCTGTATTTGCAGCTTTGGACCAATTGACAACAGAGGATTTGGTACGTATTTTGACGGAACCAAAGAATGCTCTTGTAAAACAATACCAGACACTCTTGTCTTATGATGACGTGGAGCTTGACTTTGATGAGGACGCCTTGTTAGCAATTGCAGAAAAAGCAATTGAACGTAAGACTGGCGCTCGTGGACTTCGTTCCATCATTGAAGAAACGATGTTGGATGTCATGTTTGAGGTGCCAGGCCAAGATAACGTTAAACGTGTTCGTGTAACAAAAGCAGCAGTAGACGGTAAGGAAAAGCCTTTACTAGAAACTGCTTAAAAATAAAGGGTAGAAACTGATTGATTTCTACCCTTATTTATGAAAGGTATAAAATGCAAATCAACACACATAATGCTGAGATTTTGCTCAGTGCTGTTTCAAAAGCCCAGTATCCTGGCGATGACATTCCAGAAATTGCCCTTGCCGGGCGATCTAACGTTGGAAAGTCCTCATTTATCAATACTCTTCTAGGAAGAAAAAATCTTGCACGTACGTCAGGAAAACCAGGAAAGACTCAACAACTCAATTTTTATAATATAGATGATAAAATTCGATTCGTAGATGTTCCAGGTTATGGCTATGCTAAAGTATCCAAAACTGAGCGTGCTAAGTGGGGCAAAATGATCGAAGAGTATTTGACGACACGAGAAAATCTACGTGTTGTGGTGAGTTTAGTAGACATGCGTCATGAGCCATCAGCAGATGATGTTCAAATGTATGATTTCTTGAAATATTATGAAATTCCTGTTATTATTGTGGCAACGAAGGCTGATAAAATCCCACGAGGAAAGTGGAATAAGCACGAATCGATGATTAAAAAGAAATTGGATTTTGATAAAAATGATCAATTCGTTATCTTTTCTTCTGAGACTCGTCACGGATACGATCAGGCATGGGATGCTATCTTAAGTAACATCTAATAAACAGTTCAGGAGAAAAATCATGGAACGTACTTTCTTCATCATCAAACCAGATGCTCTTAAGCGTGGACTTGCAGGACAAATTCTTTCACGTATCGAACGCAGGGGATTTAAAATCCGAGATTTAAAAATGGTTACAGCGACAGAAGAGCTAATCAGTCAACATTATGATCATTTGACAGATAAACCTTTCTTCCCGCAATTAGTACAATATATGACGAGCGGGCCGATGATAGCTGGTATTATAGAAGGGCCAGAAGTTATCAAATCTTGGCGAGATATGATGGGAGCTACCAATCCAGTAAACGCCCTACCTGGGACTATTCGTGGAGATTTTGCGACAGCGCCCGTTGAGGGAATTGTGGCAAATGTCGTTCATGGCTCAGATAGTGCAGAAGCAGCCGAACGCGAGATCGGTCTTTGGCTGGGAAAATAGCAGAGCAGTTCAACCACAGCAATCCTACACAAAGTTTATGTCAACATCTCAGCGCAGTGGTTGATTGGCAGATTTGTTCGTGTTTCACACTCCAAATCTGTCCTAATCAACTGTGCGGGGGTGGGAAGACGAACTCTTCTATGAATGCAGGAGTTCTTTCCCACTCCCGTTTTTCTTATGGCAAGTTCTTGGTATTTCTGATATAATAAAGAGTAATACCCTTGTAGAGGAAGAAACATGAATTTAGAAGATTTGAAAAAACGACAGGAGAAAATTCGTAATTTCTCCATTATTGCCCACATCGACCATGGTAAATCAACCTTGGCTGACCGTATTCTTGAGAAGACAGAAACAGTTTCCAGCCGTGAAATGCAAGCCCAGTTGCTGGATAGTATGGACTTGGAACGCGAGCGTGGTATCACCATTAAACTCAACGCAATCGAACTCAACTATACAGCTAAAGATGGAGAGACATACATTTTCCACTTGATTGACACACCAGGACACGTGGACTTTACCTATGAAGTATCGCGTTCTCTTGCGGCCTGTGAGGGTGCAATTCTGGTGGTGGATGCTGCTCAAGGGATTGAAGCACAGACCTTGGCCAACGTTTATCTGGCCCTTGACAATGACTTGGAAATCCTGCCAATCATTAACAAGATTGACCTGCCAGCAGCAGACCCAGAGCGTGTTCGTCAAGAAATCGAAGATGTGATTGGTTTGGATGCTTCAGAAGCAGTGCCAACATCAGCTAAGGCAGGTATTGGTATCGAGGAGATCTTGGAGCAGATTGTCGAGAAGGTTCCAGCACCGACTGGTGATGTCGAAGCTCCATTGCAAGCATTGATTTTTGACTCTGTCTATGACCCTTATCGTGGGGTTATCCTCCAAGTTCGTATCGTCAATGGTGTCGTGAAGCCAGGTGATACCATCCAGATGATGAGCAACGGCAAGACCTTCGATGTAACAGAAGTCGGAATTTTCACACCAAAAGCCATTGGTCGTGATTTCCTAGCAGTTGGAGATGTTGGCTATATCGCAGCCTCCATCAAGACCGTTGCAGATACCCGTGTCGGTGATACAGTGACCTTGGCTGAAAATCCAGCCAGTGAGCCACTCTCAGGCTACAAACAGATGAACCCAATGGTCTTTGCAGGTATCTATCCAATTGATTCCAACAAGTACAATGACCTCCGTGAAGCCTTGGAAAAGCTCCAGCTCAACGATGCCAGCTTGCAGTTCGAACCTGAAACATCGCAGGCCCTCGGCTTTGGTTTCCGTTGTGGCTTCTTAGGTCTCTTGCACATGGATGTTATTCAAGAACGGATTGAGCGTGAGTTTAACATTGACCTCATCATGACAGCTCCGTCGGTAGTCTACCATGTCAACATGACGGACGGTGAAATGATTGATGTAGCCAACCCATCTGAGTTCCCAGACCCAACCAAGATTGCAACTATCGAAGAGCCTTACGTTAAAGCACAAATCATGGTACCGCAGGAATACGTCGGTGCGGTCATGGAATTGGCTCAGCGGAAACGTGGTGACTTTGTGACTATGGATTATATCGATGATAACCGTGTCAATGTCATCTACCAAATTCCACTTGCGGAGATTGTCTTCGACTTCTTTGACAAGCTTAAGTCATCCACTCGTGGTTATGCCAGCTTCGACTATGAGATTTCTGAATATCGTTCATCCAAGTTGGTGAAAATGGATATTCTCCTTAATGGGGATAAGGTCGATGCTCTCAGCTTTATCGTCCACAAGGAATTTGCTTATGAACGTGGGAAAATCATCGTGGACAAACTCAAGAAAATCATCCCTCGTCAACAGTTTGAAGTGCCAATCCAAGCTGCTATCGGTCAGAAAATCGTTGCCCGTAGCGACATCAAGGCCCTTCGCAAAAACGTTTTGGCCAAGTGTTATGGTGGTGACGTTTCCCGTAAACGTAAACTCCTAGAAAAACAAAAAGCCGGTAAGAAACGGATGAAAGCCATCGGCTCTGTCGAAGTTCCACAAGAAGCCTTCCTCAGCGTTCTCAGTATGGATGAAGACGATAAGAAATAAACTTGATACAAAGAAACACTCCTGCATTTTGTTGCAAGAGTGTTTTCTCTTATTTACGTTTCATTTCACCTTGTGGGTAGTAAGTCCCTTCAGGCATATCATTGATGAAGACGTGAATGGCTTCTTTTGGCGCATTAGTATTACGAGATACAACCTCAGTTACTTCACATGCAAGAGTAATCTTTTGTTCTTCTGTGCGTCCTTCAAACAAATCAATACGTACAAATGGCATATATTTCCTCCTTTATTTTTCGTTTATTGTACCATAGTTTTTATGATTCTCCAAGGATATTTTCATAATGTATTGCAAAATATATTTATATTTTGTTATAATAATATCGCAATTAACAATAAGGAGAATGATTTATGTTTAAGAAAAAAGCAGCTTAGATAGTTAGCGAAACGTCAATAAAAAAATCTAGAAAGTTTCTTAATGGGAAAACAGCAGGAATAACTGGCGGTGTCCTACTTACAACATTTATCGGTTCACAATTAATGACTGCTGAGCTTCCGAAAAAAGATGACCTTTATGGACAACAGTATGTAACAGTCGTAAAACATCTTCAAGAGGCAGGTTTTAAAAATATTCAGGGGGTGGAAATTACTGATTTAGAATTTGGAAAAATAGGTGAAAGCGATCTTGTCGAACTCGTCTCTGTTGACGGAGAAGATTGGAAGGAAGGACGGGCTTTAAAAAATATCCCAATTACAATCTCCTACCATGTTCCCAAAAAAGATGCCGTTGAATTCAAACTACCAGCTTCTAAAAATTTAGCAGATGTCGAGAAAGAGCTAAAAGATTCAGGTTTTAAACAAGTCGAACTAACTCCTGTTCTGCTAGTAGAAGAAGGCAATGCGGACAAAAAAGATAAGATTGATCGCCTTCAAATCGGAAATCACACCTATCAATCCAATCATTTTTACTCTACTAGTCTCCCTGTTACATTAACCTATTTTGACGTTAGCAAAGATAACATCAAACTACCAGAAAATCTAGCAGAGGCTAAAACAAAACCAGAGCTCGAAAAACAACTAAAAACAGCAGGATTTACAGACATCAAGTGGACTGCTGTTGCGGACAAGGATAAAGCAAAGCATGAAAAAATTCAAAAAATTAGTCTAGCTGGCGCAGAGCTTCAGTTGCCCACCAAACAGGAGATTATCAGCAAAAAATCAACCCCCATTGTAATCACCTACTACGATTTCTCTAGCTTCGCTGAACTGCCATCATCCATTTCAACAAAAACAGCTGCAGATACTAAAAAATTGTTTACTGACGGTGGTTTTTCTCAAGTATCTGAAGTAGCAACAGAGACCAATGAAATTGCTAAAAATGGACAAATCATTGCGGTCGAGATTGATGGAAAATCTTTTAACGAGATGAATGATAAGGTCATCAAAAAAGATAGCAAAGTCATTATCAAATATTGGAATGCTGAAAAAGCTATTGCTGAGAAAGCACGTAAAGAGGAGGAAGAACGTCTCGCCGCCGAAGCGAAAAAAGTTGCAGAAGCAGAAGCACAAAGCCAAGTTCAGCAATTTGCTGCTACACCATCTCAAAACACATATTATCCAAATTGTAAGGCAGTTAGACAAGCAGGAGCTGCACCAATCTATCGTGGAGAACCAGGTTACGGTAGTCATTTAGACCGTGATGGAGATGGAGTTGGGTGTGAGTAAGAAAAACATTGACAGCGTTTACATTGTTTGCTATACTATCCTTAAAGGAGGGATTACTCATGGCCTATAAATACCGTATGATTTTATCGTTCCTACTCGCTGGATTATGTTTGTATCTAGTAGCAACTGTTTTTGCCAAGAGTATCTGGGAAGGACCTTTGTTTCTTGCATTTTCTTTTTACAGCCTAATATATGGTTGCGTTATGCTCTACAAGTGGAAACCAACGGCAGCTAAAATCATTTTTGAGTGTGTCGGAAATTTCTTATCATTCCCCTGGTCTTAATATCAAACAAGCTCAAAACGGGCTTGTTTTTCTATTTCCATAAGGACTATTTTATGATAAAATGGAAGGAGTGAAAATTTAAGATTGGAAAGAGAAAAGTGGCTCAATTATATTATAAATATGGGACAATGAACTCAGGAAAAACCATTGAGATTTTAAAGGTTGCCCACAACTATGAAGAACAAGGAAAACCTGTTGTTATCATGACATCTGCACTTGATACTCGTGATGCCTTTGGTGTTGTATCCAGTCGTATAGGCATGAGAAGAGATGCAGTGGCGATTGACGATGATATGGATATCTTTGGTTTTATTGAAAAAATGGAACCGCGCCCTTACTGTGTTCTCATTGATGAAGCACAATTTCTTCGACGTCATCATGTCTACGCACTTGCTCGCGTAGTCGATGAATTAGATGTACCCGTTATGGCTTTCGGTCTTAAAAATGATTTCCGAAATGAACTGTTTGAAGGTTCCCAACATTTGCTCTTATTGGCTGATAAATTAGATGAAATCAAAACAATCTGCCAATATTGTTCTAAAAAAGCGACAATGGTTTTGAGAACGCAGGATGGAAAACCTACTTATGAAGGAGAACAAATCCAAATTGGTGGCAATGAGACCTACATTCCTGTCTGTCGCAAACATTACTTTTCACCAGAAATTAAAGATTTACCCTAATTTTTGAAAATGAAATGAGAAGCGGCTGTAAATTGAGCATCTGTATAGAACTGAATTCGCCTATGACTCTGTGCCAATTTTCATGACTTACATATTACAGAAAGGAATTGAACACGCCCTACAAGCTAACTGGAAGTGTGTTCGGTCAAATATTTAGAAAGGAATTGAATACGGGCTACGAACTGTGCCTGTTTCATGACCTACATATTACAGAAAGGAAATGAACACGCCCTACAAGCTGTGTCAAAAAGATAATTTCTCCAAGTGTTTGTAACACTTGGTCAAAATTCCTATTTTGACTGTGCTTGCTTAACGGGCTTTGTATCTTAATTTTATGAACATCTATGATCAATTACAGGCGGTGGAGGACCGCTATGAGGAACTTGGTGAATTGTTGTCTGACCCTGATGTGGTCAGCGATACCAAGCGTTTTATGGAGTTGTCTAAGGAAGAAGCTGCAACTCGTGATACAGTAACAGCCTACCGCGAATATAAGACTGTACTTCAAAACATTGTCGATGCAGAAGAGATGATTAAAGAATCTTCTGGTGATGCTGACTTGGAGGAAATGGCTAAGGAAGAACTCAAACAAGCTAAGGCTGATAAAGAAGCTTACGAAGAAAAGCTGAAAATCCTTCTTTTACCAAAAGACCCTAATGATGATAAAAACATCATCTTGGAAATCCGTGGTGCCGCAGGAGGTGATGAAGCTGCCCTCTTTGCTGGAGACCTTTTGACCATGTATCAAAAGTATGCAGAAGGTCAAGGCTGGCGTTTTGAAGTCATGGAGGCTTCTTATAATGGTGTCGGCGGTATCAAAGAAGTTGTTGCCATGGTCTCTGGTCAATCCGTTTATTCAAAACTCAAGTATGAATCAGGAGCTCACCGTGTTCAACGTGTCCCTGTGACAGAAAGCCAAGGTCGTGTCCACACCTCAACAGCAACCGTTCTCATCATGCCAGAAGTTGAAGAAGTGGAATATGACATCGATCCAAAAGATCTTCGTGTCGATATTTACCATGCATCTGGTGCTGGTGGACAGAACGTCAACAAGGTTGCGACTGCCGTGCGTATCGTTCACTTGCCAACCAACATCAAGGTGGAGATGCAGGAAGAGCGTACTCAGCAGAAAAACCGTGAAAAAGCTATGAAGATTATCCGTGCCCGTGTAGCTGACCACTTTGCACAGATTGCCCAAGATGAGCAGGATGCAGAGCGTAAATCAACTATCGGTACAGGTGACCGTTCAGAGCGTATCCGTACATACAACTTCCCACAAAACCGTGTGACAGACCACCGTATCGGCTTAACCTTGCAAAAGCTGGATACTATCTTGTCAGGTAAGATGGACGAAGTCGTAGATGCCCTTGTTCTCTACGATCAAACGCAAAAACTAGAAGAGCTTAACAAATAATGAATTACGCTCAATTATTTGCAGCATACGAAGAACAATTAGTCACAATTGGTGAAGAGGCAGAGTCCCTGTCCTTCACCTTTCGTGGCTTAAAGGGACTGAACTTTACGGAATTTCTCCTCCTGCTCCGTCAGGAAGTCACACCGACTGACAAAGAAGAGATTGATGCGATTTTTCAGCAACTTTCCCAGCACCGACCTGCCCAGTACATTATCGGCAAGGCTGATTTTCATGGCTTGGAGTTTGCGGTGGATGAGCGAGTCTTGATTCCAAGACCTGAAACGGAAGAATTAGTTGATTTAATTTTGCAGGAAAATAGCGGAGCAAGTTTGCGTATCTTAGACATCGGTACAGGAAGCGGTGTCATAGCTATTTCCCTTGCAAAAGCTAGACCTGATTGGGAAGTGGTAGCGGTTGACATTTCAAATGATGCCCTAGCAGTGGCTCAGGAAAATGCAAGAACCAACCAAGTCTCTGTTCACTTTCTAGAATCGGATGTCTTGCAAGCTGTGACAGGGAAATTTGACATCATTGTTTCTAATCCGCCCTATATCTCACCAGATGACACAGATGAAGTTGGACTTAATGTATTGACTTCTGAGCCACATCTGGCCTTATTTGCGGAAGAAGATGGCATGGCTATTTACAGACAAATTGCGGAGCAAGCAGGGACCTTTTTGAAAGAGGATGGAAAACTCTACTTTGAAATTGGCTACAAGCAAGGGCAAGACCTAACTGACTTACTCGCTCTGCATTTCCCCAAAAAGCGAATTCGAGTCCTCAAAGACCAATTTGGACAGGATAGAAAGGTCGTAGCGGATGACAATGGATAAACTCCGAACAATTCTTGAAAATGGTGGTGCTGTTATCCTTCCAACTGAAACAGTCTATGGGCTTTTTGCCCAAGCCTTGAATGAAGATGCAGTCAATCGCGTCTATCAGTTGAAACAGCGCCCTAGGGACAAGGCAATGAACTTAAATGTCTCAAATCTGAACGATATTTATTTTTTCAGTCAAAATACACCATTTTTTCTGGAGAAACTGTATAATAGATTTATGCCAGGACCACTAACGATCATCCTGAAAGCGAACGATAAAGTTCCTTTTTGGGTTAATTCTGGTCTGGATACTGTTGGATTTCGTCTTCCCAATCACGAACAAACCTTACGTTTGATTTCGGAGACTGGACCACTTATTGGACCATCCGCCAATATTTCAGGAAATGAAAGTGGCAAGAAGTTTTCGGACATCCAGGCACAATTTTCAGTTGATTTGCCTGGCATTGAGGATGACCAAGCTCTGACAGGTATTGATTCAACGATTTTGGACCTTTCTGGACAGAAAGCGCGAATTTTGCGCCAAGGTGCTATCAGCCGCGAAGAGATTCAGAAAGCCATTCCCGAAATAGAATTTGAGGTAGTGTTATGATTCGTCCCATTGAGAAAGGTGACTTGGTAGTCATCCGAGAAATCAATGCTCAATCCTTAGGGTATGATTGTTCATTGGAACAAACTGAGCGACAGTTTTTTAGATGCACGAGTACATTGGGGCATATCTTATTGGCCTATATAGATGACATAAGTGGCGCAGTGCAAGGCTACATTCACGCACAAGTCTATGAAAGTCTCTATTCAGATACAGGCCTCAATATTCTCGGACTAGCTGTTGAGCAAATTTCACAGAAAGAGGGCTACCATTTTATTCGCCTCAATTCTGCTGAAAGTCGTCTCCAAGCCCATCTTTTCTACGAAAAGAATGGCTATCACTCCGATAAAATGCAGAAGCGTTTTATCAAGCACATTTAGCCCAATACAAAGGAGTACCGCACATGATTTTTGACAAAGTTAACTACAAAGAATTTGATAAAGAAGTTTGGGAAGCTATCCAAGCTGAAGAAAAACGCCAACAAAATAATATCGAATTGATTGCGTCTGAAAACGTTGTTTCTAAAGCTGTTATGGCAGCTCAAGGTTCTATTTTGACCAATAAATACGCAGAAGGTTACCCAGGTCGTCGTTACTATGGCGGTACGGAATGCGTTGACGTAGTTGAAAGTTTAGCTATTGAACGTGCTAAAGAAATATTCGGTGCAAAATTTGCTAACGTTCAGCCACACTCAGGAAGCCAGGCCAATTGTGCTGCCTACATGGCCTTGATTGAGCCAGGAGACACTGTTATGGGGATGGACTTAGCTGCAGGTGGTCACTTGACTCACGGTGCATCCGTTAGCTTCTCAGGACAAACTTACAACTTTGTAGCTTACAATGTTGACGAAGAAACTGGCTTGCTTGATTACGATGCAATTTTAAAACAAGCAAAAGAAGTACAGCCAAAATTGATTGTCGCAGGTGCTTCAGCCTATGCACGTACAATTGACTTTGCTAAATTCCGTGAAATTGCTGATGCAGTTGGTGCAAAATTGATGGTGGACATGGCCCATATTGCTGGTCTTGTAGCTGCTGGTCTCCATCCAAACCCAGTTCCTCACGCTCATATCACAACAACAACAACTCACAAAACACTTCGTGGACCTCGTGGTGGTTTGATTTTGACCAATGATGAAGAGCTCATCAAGAAAATCAACTCAGCCATCTTCCCAGGCATCCAAGGTGGTCCATTAGAGCATGTTATTGCTGCAAAAGCCGTATCTTTCAAAGAAGTTTTGGACCCAGCTTTCAAAGACTATGCTCAAAAAGTGATTGAAAACAGCAAGGTCATGGCTGAAGTCTTCCTTGCAAACCCTAACTTTAAAGTCATCACAGGAGGAACAGACAACCATCTCTTCCTAGTTGACGTGACAAAGGTCGTTGAAAACGGTAAGGTTGCTCAGCATCTCCTCGATGAAGTAAATATTACTCTCAATAAAAACTCAATTCCTTACGAAAAACTCTCACCATTCAAAACAAGCGGTATCCGTATTGGCTCCGCGGCCATTACTGCTCGCGGTTTTGGAGTAGAGGAAGCTCGCAAGGTTGCACAACTAACTATCAAAGCACTTGAAAATGCAGAAAATGAAACCGCTCTTGAGGAAGTCCGTCAAGAAGTGCGTGCTTTGACAGATCAATTCCCACTTTACGAAGGTTTATAATGGATATATTTGTAAAAAAAGCCATCATACATCAATTTAGTCCTGATGATACAGAGCTGGTCCTTGCCGACCAGCTTTTGACTGTTAGCCCAAAAATAGAAGAATATTTGCGTAAAAAGATTGAACGTGTCTTTTCTGATGAAGCAAAAACAGGACAATTTAACCCCGACAATCCTTTTCTTGACTATTTAGATGGTGACCTACTGACAAACTCTGTCAAGATTGCTAATCTATGGAAAGAAGAATTTTCAATTTCTGAGAATTTAAAAACCAATGACCTCATTTTCATAGAGTTTGAACGAAATGGTGTTGAACATTTTACCTTTTTGAGAATCTCACTGCGTGAAAACCTCGCCCACGTTGGTCTGGAAAGCGGAAGTCCTTTAAAAATCACCCAGAATAATTTACCTGGAGCAGGTTCAGCACCTGATGAAGCCTTGATTGTCAATCTTCAAACGCGGAAGTATCATTTGATTGAGAAAAGAATCAAACATAATGGAGCCTTCCTCAATTATTTCTCAGATAATCTTCTGCAAGTTACACCAGCTATTTCTGCAAAAAAATCAATCAAAGCAGTAGAGCAAACTGCACAGAAGATTGCTGACAATTTCCATCAAGGTGATTTTCAATTTCAATCGAAAGTCAAGTCAGCTATTTTCAACAATTTGGAAGAAGATAACGAGCTTTCACCTGAAAAATTGGCTGATCAGTTATTCGACAACAACCTGACTGCTCGTTTAAATTTCGTCGATCAACTGAAAGAGGTCATACCTGATAAGATTTCCTTCGATGAAATTGATAGTAGCCGTCAACTTAAGAAATTTGAAAATCAGAAGCTATCTTTATCAAACGGAATTGAGTTGATTGTGCCAAATGCAATCTATGAGGATGCAGAATCGGTTGAGTTTATTCAAAATGATAACGGAACCTATTCTATTCTTATCAAAAATATTGAAGACATAAAGAGCAAGTAAATGAAAAAACTGATACGTACGCTGATACTTCTTTTACTGATTTTTCTCGGTTATAAATTCTATCAAACCTACAGTGCAGTAAAGCAAGTGATGACCTATCAAACTATGGTACAAGAAGTATTGGCAGAAAACGACACACCAGCTAATGAAGAACTAGTCCTAGCAATGATTTACACAGAAACCAAGGGACAAGAAGCAGATGTCATGCAATCAAGTGAGTCCGCTACTGGCTATGCTAACACCATCACGGATAGTAGAGAGAGTATCCGGCAAGGAATTATCTACCTGACAGAAAACCTACGGTTGGCTGAGGAAAAAGGAGTAGAGGTTTGGACAGCAGTTCAGGCGTATAATTTCGGTCCAGCCTATATTGGCTATATTGCTGAGCATGGTGGAGAACATACACTCTCTTTAGCGAAAGAATACTCCAGAACAGTAGTAGCACCAAGCTTAGGGAATACTACAGAAGAAACGTATACCTATTTTCATCCTTTGGCTTTGCTAAATGGTGGGAAGTTATATGTAAATGGTGGAAATATCTACTATGCTAGACAGGTTCGTTTTAATATGCACCTGATGCGCCTCATTAATTTATTTTAATACCTATCAAACTCATCGGAAATCTGATGAGTTTTTAACTACAGCAATTTTACAAACTAGGTAAAATTGTAGTATAATAAAGAGAATAGGAGACAGAGTGATGAAACGAAATGTATTGATTACAGGTGCAAGTAGTGGTATTGGCAAAGCAATCGCTTATGTGTTTGCTGCTAATGGTGATAATATCATCATTACAGGACGAAGATTGGACAAACTAGAAGAAATTAAGCAAGATATTGAAAAGCAATACCATGTTCAGGTATCAGTTCATTCATTTGATATTACGAATATGGAACAAACGATTGTAAATTGTCAAAAAATCTTAGAAGAAGTTGGACAAATTCATATTTTGGTAAACAATGCTGGTCTGGCATTGGGATTGGACAAATTCCAAGACTATGATTTGACTGACATGATGACAATGATTGATACCAATATTAAAGGATTACTAACTGTGACACGTCAGTTATTGCCACAAATGGTTGAAAATAATGAGGGTCATATTATCAATATTGGCTCAACGGCCGGTATTTACGCCTATGCAGGAGCTGCTGTCTATGCTGCAACCAAATCAGCTGTCAAGGTGCTTTCAGACGGGATCCGTATTGACACGATTGATAAAAATATCAAGGTAACTACGTTACAACCCGGTATCGTTGAGACTGATTTTAGCCAAGTCCGTTTTCATGGAGATAAAGAGAGAGCAGCGACAGTCTATCAAGGAATTGATGCTCTTCAAGCAAATGATATTGCCAGCTGTACTCTATTTGTTGCAAATCAACCTGCACACGTGCAGATTTCTGATATGACCATTATGGCAACCAAACAGGCAACTGGCTTTACTATTCATAGAGATTAGAGGGGAGATTGCTAGAATGAACAGAAAATATTTAGCACTCGCTCTTGGCTTGCTCACTATCATGTCGCTTTCTGCCTGTCAAACTGAAAAGAAGGGCAGTTCCGCAAGTACCTCAACTGCTGATACCCAGGTTTCTAATGCCAATACAAGCACGTCATCAACAATCCAACGTGAGATTTCTCTTAGTTCTATGGATATAGATGCTCTAATGCAAGGCAATTACGATAGTATACTAGGCACCTGGCAAAATAGCCAAGGAAATTCACTAGTCTTCAATAGCAAAGGATTAGTAGCAGATAGCCAGTCCTTACTTGGCCGAGGAAAAATAACTGACGGAATTTTTGAAACAGGCTATGTAGACGCAACGATTGGCGATGTAACACTATTAATGATTCCCAAAGGAACACAAGCAAATACAACTGAGATAGACACTACTGACTCTACGCGCGATAGAATGATTGTAATAAGCCAAGAAACAACAGCAGACGTGGTAGATGTCTATTATCGCTTGACCAATTCAGCCACTAGCGGTATAGACCCATTAAAAAATGCTGAAACAGGCGTCCAGTTGGATAGTGGACCAAAAACGATTGATTATGCCAACTCAATTTTAGGCGAAAACAATTGGCGCGTCATTGAAGGTAACTACACGCGCACCGAATCTATTCCTTATAATATTTTGGAAGGCGATGATAATGCCCGTTACACTATTTACCAAAACGGTGTTATTATCAATGCAGATTATCAAATTGTTTATCAACCATAATGATTCTCTAGGAGGTTAGAAGTGACATTCACATCATTTGAACCAACACGCAATGTTCAAGATTTTCATTTGGCAGCCTTTGCCTACTATGGTGGACTAGATGTAATCGACCAACTCAAGCCAGGAACACCTGTTCAGCTAGTCGGAGAACCTTCAAACCCACATGACTCAGAAGCTGTAGCAATCTTTTTTCAGGACACAAAGTTAGGATATATCCCATCGGATAAAAACTCACTAATCAGTCGGTTAATCTATTTTGGACACGGCGATATTCTAGAGGCACGTATTCAGATGTCCAATACAGAAAATCATCCTGATCGCCAGTTTCGAGTCGTTGTAAAACTGAAAGATAATCGTAAGAATGGTTAGGTCGGTAATTTACCAACCTAACCATTTTCTACTTAACACGGAGCTGTGCTCTCTGTTTTTGTTCTTCAATAATGCTTAAAAAGGCTGCAAACTCCCTATCCAGGCGATGTTGGTAGGCCTTATTTTTTATTGTGAGATCTTCCAAGAACACTGGATAGGTTCCTTTTTTATACAATTCTCCTTGAAAGAAGAAGCGGTCCGATAATTTATCAACTGAAACAAGAGAAGAACGCCAGCGGCTTTTACGAGAATGAGAAGGTTTCCAAGATATTTTTAATTGCTTCTCATAAAAGTACCAGCCCATAATATAGATTTTAATAGTCTGATTTCGTTTTCTGTCTTGATAGAAACAAGGAACTGCATAAACATTTCCATGCTTTGTTTGCAAAAAAGGATGGAAATCTTTTATCTTTTCGTATTCTTTCTTTGGAATAAGGGTTAATTGATTATCCTTAATAACCTTCTTTTCATCAATAGTATACGAATAACGGTAGGGGTCATAAATGGTTGATTGTCCACGCGCTCTATAACGCTCTGCCATTTCCTTAAAAATAGGTAGACGTCCATAACCATCCATCAGACTAGATAGACTAAGTCCTCGTCGATTATTATTTTTTTTCACACCAAGAATCTGGCAGGTAGGCCAATAATTGATAGGAATGGCTCCTAATCCGACCAGAAGACCGGCGCTGTCAAAATGACTGGCAAAGCGTACCTCACGAGTGTGACCAGTCTCATTTTTCAAATCAACAAATACAGGTTGCTTGTCCTGTTCAAAAACAATTATATAATTTCCAGAAGACTCCGTATTTTCTCTAAGTGGAACGGTGTAGAAGTGGTGAAAATTTGGTAATTCTAGTAACTTTCCAAGTGTTGATGTTTTCATAACACAAGTATAACAAAAAATATTTTTCAAATCCACAAAAACGTTTAATTTGTTAAACAAAAATATAAAGAAGCTGGGAAAGACATCCATGACGACTTTCCCACTCCCACCGTTTATTCAAGAATAGGTGATAATTGTCTTATCTACCAAATCTTCTAAAGCCTAGCGCGATTCTTCTGATAAACGCAAATCTGCAAGGGTTTGTTCTGAAAAATAGTAGGGATTTAGACTATCTACAAATGCAGAAATTGAAATGACAGCTTTCTCCAATATCAGAGATTTTTCAGTGTAAGCAAAGGGAATAGCAGACCAATCATCACTCTCGAACATTTCTAAAATATCTTTTTGAACTTGAATTTCAGCCTCATTTTTAGCTGAAACTAGGATTGTTTTTAGTTTAGCACGAAAACTCTCCTTGTCTTGCACCAAGTCTTCCAAGGTCAGCAAGCTTTCATCTGCCTTCTCATAAAAAATATCTAATTCCGTCTCTGACGAAGTAGTCACATGGAGCCAGTCAGCCTTGATACTGGTTTTCATTACTGCATAGGCAGAAGTATTTTCAAAGGGGCTGCTGCGCGTTTGAGGATAGAGAACAATCCACTCTTTCTGGAATAGATTGTCAGGTTTAGCTATTTTCAGTTCCTCCTCAGAAGCTGTACCAATCCGCTGGCTGATAGCAGTAGTGTCATCTTGCTGAAAGAATCCAATGATACGCGGATTTTGCGGACCGCCAATGGCATCAATTTTTGTTCCCAGATCATTAATAATGCGTATGTTCAAGGCATGACACTGCTCATTTAATAGTCTATTTTGCTCTTTTCCGAGCCAGTAGATTCCAATACAAGATAGACCAGTGGCAATAAGCAAGACAAGTAACAGCACTTTCGAGTATTTCAGCACAGCCATCACACCTTTCTAAAACGTTTTCAGTCATATATTATCATATATAAATATCAAAAGCAACTATTTTAAGGTACCACATTAAACGGTTACACAAGTATATAAATTCTAAGTTTACGACAGGAATGTTTAATGATAAAATATAGGTAAATTCGAACTCATAATTTAATAGGTGTAGATACAACACCGTTGGAGGATACTATGGATGAACAAAATCAATTCAATTGGGTAAACTTTTATAAGGAATTTGCTTGGAAATTACTAGACTATAAAGATAATAGAGCAGAGCTGGTTGAGAAAGTAAAAGCTATCTATACCAAAACCAAGATACATATGCCCAAGTTAGAAAAGGACAATCAACTGATAGATATTGATCCTTTTACGATATTTGGACTCTTCAATAAGAAAATAACAGAAGAGAATCGCATCAAAATTCTGACAGCTATAGCAGAATTATTCAACCTCCACACGGAAATCCCATCCTCTTTTGAAAGCATACCAGTACTGAATAATCAGAATGCGACTTTCTATTACTTCATCGGAGATCGTGATGAGAATGATATTGATGACTTATGGGAACTTTTCATTGCTGCTTTGACCTATAGCAAGGAGCCTACGGCTGAGAAGAAAGAAAAATTTTCACACTATTTTGATTTGGCTATAAACAAGAAAGGAAATGGCAACAGCAAGATTACGATGGCCTTGTATTGGATTGCTCCCGACTTTTTCTTGAACTTAGATAGACAAAATAAAAAATATGTGTACGAATCTGGGGAGATTCCTACTGACATTGTCCAAAAATTGCCAAAGATGAAGTCAAAAATTTCTGCCGATGAGTATTTTTACATTTCAGATTCTATACTTCAATATTTAAAGAGTGCAGAGAGCAAACTGAAAAATTTTAAAGAATTATCATCCATAGCTTGGAAATACAATCAAGAAAAGAAGGAAAGAAGTACTGGAACAATTTCTCCACTGGCTGATGAAACTGATACTGGAAACGAGATAGGTAGTGAAGAGGTAGTAGAAGATAGCTATACGAAAAATCACTTCCTATCAGAAGTCTATATGACAGAAGAAGAGTATGATCAATTAACCTCCATACTCCAAATGAAAAAGAATATCATCTTACAAGGAGCGCCAGGAGTTGGAAAGACGTTTGTTGCAGAACGCCTAGCATTTTCATTAATGGGTAAACCAGATTTAGAAAGGGTCATGACAATTCAGTTTCACCAAAGCTATTCCTACGAGGACTTCATCATGGGCTTTAGGCCTTCGACAAGTGGCTTTGAGCTGAGAAGAGGGGCATTCTATACTTTCTGCAAAAAAGCAAAGTCTGACAAGAGTCATGATTATTTCTTTATTATTGATGAAATAAACAGGGGAAATTTGAGCAAAATTTTTGGTGAATTGTTTATGCTGATAGAAAACGACAAACGAGGCAAGTCTTTACAGCTCCTCTACTCGGATGAGCAATTCTCAATTCCAGAAAATCTATATATCATCGGCATGATGAATACCGCAGATAGGAGTTTAGCCCTACTTGATTATGCACTGAGACGACGCTTTGCCTTCTTTGACATCAAGCCAGGTTTTTCAACTGCGGGATTCAAAGATTATCAAACAAATCTGAAAAACGAAAAATTCGATAGACTCATTTCCTGTGTAGAAAAGCTAAATCAGGCCATTTCAACAGAGGAAGTACTGGGAGATAGCTTCTGTATTGGGCATAGTTACTTCTGTGGTTTATCGGCAGAAGTACTGGACCAAGGTTTGCTAGAAGCCATTGTTGAATATGAACTGATTCCTCTCTTGAAAGAATATTGGTTTGATGAACCGACAAAAATTCATGATTGGAGTAGTAAGTTAAGGAGTACCATCCAGTGATACCTGTCCAAAATATCTACTATATGCTATCCTACGCATTCAAAATCCTTCATAAGCAGGAATATAAACGGATCGCTACTGAAGAATTTAAAAATGCTGCAGATCTACTGGCGGAAATAATGATAATCAGCCTCTCGATACAGGTGAAAAGAGGACTTGGTCGAGAGTATCGTTCTCAAACCGAGTCACTCTCGGCACTTAAAGGTAAAATAAATATCTCTGAATCTTTAACACCTCCGAATTGGCGTAGAAAGCAACTTGTTTGCCAATACGATGATTTTTCTCTTGACAGTAGAATGAATCGCATTATCAAAGCAAGCATTGAGATACTGCTAAAAGCTGATATAAGCAGGGACAGGAAAAAGAAATTGAGAAAACTCTTAGTTTTCTTTGGAGAAGTCTCAAAAATTAATCTACACTCAATCAATTGGAATTTACAATACAATCGAAACAATCAATCGTATCAATTACTAATGTCAATCTGCTATTTGGTGGTGAATGGATTAATTCATACAGAGAGGGAGGGGAATAAGAAATTGATGAATTTTCTTGATGAGCGGAGGGAATCCTTGCTATATGAGAAGTTCATTCTTGGATATTATAAAAAGCATTATCCCCAAATACAGGTTACCGCCTCTCAGATACCTTGGGCACTAGATGATGGTTTTGGAGAAATGCTCCCCATCATGCAGAGTGATATTTACCTCAAATATAAAGATACTATATTGATTATTGATGCTAAATATTATTCTAGTAACACACAGATTCGCTTTGATAAGCGCACACTCCATTCAAATAATCTATACCAAATTTTTACCTATGTGAAAAACCAGGCTTATCGCCTGTCAGATTCAAACGATACAGTAGCAGGAATGCTTCTATACGCTAAAACCGATATAGATATTCAACCTAACCAGGTCTACCAAATGCATGGAAACCAGATTAGTGTCAAAAATTTAGACTTAAACCTGCAGTTTGCAAGTATTGCTGAACAACTGGATGACATCATTACATCGCATTTTGTATCTCCTCCAAAACGGTACTAGTTAGAGCTTTAAGCTAGAAAACAAAAGGCCTTAGTTAGTGTATAAATACTAGCTAAAGCCTTTTTTGTACATTTATTCTTATTGCAGAGTTTTTATCATTAACAGAATGATCTCTTCCAGTTCTTCACGTTTCTTGATTGGAAGCTTGTTTAACTCGTTCAATACATTGTAATTTGTTGTTGAATCTACTACTTGGAAAAAGTCAGATACTTCAATTTCAAGAGCAGAAATGATTTTTTCAAGAGTATCAACTTTAATATTCGAACCTTTTGTTTCGAGATTGGAAATATAGTCTATTCCGACCTCTGCTTTTTCACTTAACAGTTGTTGACTCAGATTTTTCTCTTTTCGTAATTGTCGAACACGTGTACCGATATATTGTTTTAATGTCATTTGTTTTCACTTCCTCACTACTATATAAATGATACGAGGAAATGAAATCAAATATAACTAGTTTTTATACTAAAAATAATAAATAAATTTGTCTACAGACTAATTTTATATGCTATAATAGTCTTAAACAAATATTTTTTGTTTACATTAAAAAAAGGGGAATCATATGAGAACACAAAGAAAAGTTGTAAATTCACTTACTTTAACCGTCGCCCTTGGAGCATCTGCTACAAATCTTCAGGTAAAAGCTGACGAAGTGATT
Organism: Streptococcus sp. 2020WUSS084; assembly: GCF_044427445.1. Taxonomy (NCBI): domain Bacteria; kingdom Bacillati; phylum Bacillota; class Bacilli; order Lactobacillales; family Streptococcaceae; genus Streptococcus; species Streptococcus sp. 2020WUSS084. The sequence continues at coordinate 186,256 of NZ_JAOTGC010000001.1, forward strand.
ACTCCAGTGGTTGAATCTACGGAAACAGTCGTAACCGCAACACCAACTACTATTTCTGCTGAACAAGTGGAACAAGCACAAGAAGTCGCATCTGCCGACGCAAAAGCTGTAGAAGCTCAAACAGCTGTCGATACAGCAGCTAGCCAAACGCTTGCTACAGAAACTCAAGCAGTGGAATCATTGACAGAAGCCGTAGCGCAAGCATCTACTGCACAAGAAGCCCTCCCAGTAGCTGAGGCTGAAGTAACAACTCAAACAGAAGCAGTTGCACAAGCTCAAACAGCGGTTGAAACAGCTCAAAAAGTTGTAGACTCGACGAAAGCTGAAGTTGCAAGTGCACAAGCATCTGCAGATACAGCAAATGCAGTTGAAGCTCAAGCATCAGCTACTTTGGAAGAAGCAAAAGCACAACCAGTAGTAACTGCTGAAACAGTAGACGCTCAAATTGCTGAAACTAAGAGCACTATTTCCGAAAAAGAAGCTGAAGTAGCTAAAACAGCAGTAGAAATTGCCGCGACTGACGGTAAAATTGCAACGGCACAAGAAGCGGTTGATAACCACAAACCAACTACCGTTACTGAAACAGTCGCATCAAGTAATTATGTTGAAGCATCAGGCGACGACCGCGATATGGAAGACATCATTCGCGAAACATTCCCTGACGCAAATCCAGCTGATTACGCACGCCAATTTGAAACCGTCATTTTTGATGGTGAAGACACCAAAACAGTTGAATTGACAGCTGAACAAGCTAAAGAGTTAGCTGAAACGGGTTCATTCACTTACACATTCGATGCAAAAGCTGTATCCGAAGAAGTGGTGAATATCATTAATGAATTGCGCCGTATCAACGGAATTACATTGACACCACGATATGGTAAGACTCAAGACGATATCGCGTTGAATGTAACAGACGAAATGCTTGAATTAGCTAAAGCTCGGGCTCAAGAATTAATTACAAACTTTTCACATAATAGCACTATTAATACAGGGCTCGCAATGGAGTCAATTCAACGCATGGGGAATAATGAAACCACATTAATAGCCAAATCAAATGAAGAACTAGCCTATAACATTGTTCTGAATTGGTTTAGTGAATATAATAATATGCGAGTGAGTTTTGGTCACCGCATCCACCTCTTAGGTTATGCGACAGGTAACCTGGCTATTGGAATGGTAACCGACAACAACACAACGTACTTTGCATTGTTATCAGCGGCAAATGCGCGTGCTGTTCGCTTCGAACAATCAACAGTCGATGGTAAGTTGACACAAACTTACAACGGTGAGCGTTTGAAATTCTTACCAAAACGTACATTTAACTATGTGACAACTACAGTAGTAGACAATAGCCAAGCGCTTAAAGACGCAGTCGTTGCCCTTGAAGCTGAGAAATCAGCCTTGCTTGCGCAACAATCACTTGCATCTGACGCATTGAATCAAGCCGTATCAGCTCTTGCTACATTGGAGCAAGCTAAGACTGACATTACCCTTGCAAATGCGAAACGTACAGCTGCAATCGCAGAAGCACAAATTGCATTTGACAATGCAAGCGCTACAGCTAAAACAGCAAACGCTTCGTTGCGTCAAGCTCTAGCATCACAAGAAGCAGCTCTTGCAAACTTGGAAACAGCTAAGGGTGAACTTGCAGACGCACAAGGTGAATTGGCAACAGCTAAGGCTAAAGTCGCTGAATTGAAATCATTGCTTGCAAATCAAGACCAATTGCTTGCTGATTTGGAAGCTGCTAAGGTGCGCCTAAGCGACGCTGAAGTGGCAAAAGGTGAGTCAAGCGCATTGCTCGCTGAATTGGTGGCGAAAGCTGAAGCATCACAAGCTGAAGCAGACCGTCTTGCAACCTTGTTTGCATTACAAGAAGAATTCAACACAGTGATTACTGAAGATGAAGTAACAGCAACGCCAAAAGATGCCCCAACAGCACCAGCACCAGCGTTGCCAGCGGTAGACTTCAATGATTTGTTCAGCAAACCATCAGAAGAGCCACAAACAACTGATGTGGCAGTACCGAAAGATGGTGATAAAGGTCAAGATTTGAATGTTATTGACAATGTTGATAATGAAAAGACAGTTGTCGCTCCGACAGTTTATAAGCCACAGGCAGGAATTACTGTTCAACAAACTGCCACTGGAGAAAAAGTAACTTATTCACGTGTTGAACGTGCTCATACATTGCCAAATACAGGCTCAGAGGATAATATTGTTTTGATGGGCATTGGAGTTGTCTTAGCTGGTCTAGGTCTTGCAGGAGCAAGAAGACGTAGACATGGATAAAATGGAACTGATTTACAATATTGTGAGTGTGAGGAGATAAATTTATGAATACCTATTCTAAAGAAGAACTCATGGAAATGTTGGGGTATAGTTTTCAAGTTCTGAAAGCCGTAAAAGATTTAGACGATGCTATTTTAAGGGTGCAAGATAGAGCAGCTAATAAAATTACAGGAAATTATATAAAGCTTCGTTCTTGGTATAACAAAGCTCTTGCAATTTTTATTTTATTTTGTATTGTATTAGGTGCTCTCCAAGGAAAATATGCACTTGGGATGCAAACAATCCAATTACTTGAAACAGCAAAGATTAGGTCATCTATTGATTCATTATTCTAAGTAATGTGGTGAAACAGAATTTTGAACTTCTTAAGATTAGATAAAACAATTGAATTTAAAATTAAGAGATAGTGAATAATAAGCATCACTATCTCTTTTTGCTACGAGTAATATATAAAAAACGAAGCCCAACCTTGAGCTTCGTTTGGAGACAATTTGGAGACAGTTCAAACCAATTTATCTCATTTAAATGCTTTGTATAGGAGTTAGAATGCTGTTAAATCAAGGATTCTTAGCTAAAGTTACTCTTATATATTATTCCCACTCAACTGTTGCTGGTGGTTTACTTGTTATATCATAGACGATGCGGTTGACGTGGTCTACTTCGTTTACGATGCGGACAGAGATTTTTTGAAGAACATCCCATGGTAGTTTGGCAAAGTCAGCTGTCATTCCATCGATAGAAGTGATAGCACGGATGGCGATGGTGTAATCGTAGGTACGACCATCTCCCATGACACCTACGGAGCGAACGCCAGTATTAACCGTGAAATATTGCCACACATCGCGGTCAAGACCCGCTTTTGCAATTTCCTCACGCAAGATAGCGTCAGATTCGCGAACGGTTTGAAGTTTTTCCTCAGTGATTTCACCCATGACACGAATGGCAAGACCTGGTCCTGGGAATGGTTGGCGCCATACAACTTCATCCGGCATACCAAGAGCAGTACCGAGGGCGCGAACTTCATCCTTAAAGAGAGTATTGAGCGGTTCAATCAACTTGAACTGCATATCTTCTGGCAGACCACCAACGTTGTGGTGAGATTTGATTGTCTCAGCAGTATCCGTTCCTGACTCGATAATATCGGTATAAAGCGTTCCTTGCGCTAGGAATTCAACATCAGTCAACTTGCTCGCTTCATCGTCAAATACGTAAACAAATTCATTACCGATGATTTTACGTTTCTTCTCAGGGTCAGATACGCCAGCAAGTAGGTCTAAGAAACGCTTAGCAGCATCGACGCGAATAATATTGAGGCCAAATTTACCGCCCAACATTTCCATAACCTGATCGCCTTCATTCTTACGAAGAAGTCCGTGGTCAACGAAGATACAGGTCAATTGATCACCGATAGCGCGTTGGAGAAGGACCCCAACAACAGATGAATCTACACCGCCTGATAAACCGAGCAAGACTTTCTTGTTCCCAACAGTCTGGCGGATTTTTTCAATTTCTGTTTCGATGAAGTTTTCCATTGTCCAGTCGCCTTTGGCTCCACAGATACCAAACGCAAAGTTTTTCAAAATATCGTTTCCATATACGGAATGACGAACTTCTGGGTGGAACTGGATACCGTAGATACGGCGTTCCGTGTTTTCAATGGCTGCGTAAGGGCAGTCAGCAGAAAGACCAACCAGGTGGAAATCAGCAGGAATTTCAGTTACAGCATCCCCGTGGCTCATGAGTACAAGCTGTTCTTCTGGTGTTCCAGCAAAAAGCGCTGATTCAGTCTTCAGTTGAAGATTTGATTGACCATATTCACGATTTCCAGCCTCACCAGCAGGAACAACCTTACCTCCCAATTTATGGGTAATTAACTGCATACCATAGCAAATCCCTAAGATAGGAATACCCAATTCAAAGATTTCTGGATCAATATCAAAGGCATTTTCTGCGTAGACAGAGTTTGGTCCACCTGAAAGAACGATACCAATTGGATTGATAGCACGGACTTCCTCAGCTGTAATTTTATGGTTTTTCAATTCTGAAAAGACACCAAATTCACGAATTCGACGTGAAATAAGTTGGTTGTACTGGCTACCATAATCCAATACAATAATTTTTTGGACATCTTGTTTTGTCATGTTTTTCCCTTTCGTTTTGAAAAAAATTCAAATACTAGTAGTTATTTTAACATAAAAGCGAACATTTTCCAAATTTTATTTGTTAAATATCTGTTTTGCAAACTATGAGTGATAATAAAAATGTTAGTGTTCGTATTTTTATTGTTTTTACTCACTTTATTTTAGGTAATCTGACTTCATTGTTTGCCTAGGAGAATTTTACCAATAGAGTGTGGCCTGAATTAGCCAAACGCCTTTATTTTTGGTAAACTAGAAAGGAGAGAAAGGCTAGATAAATGAAAGCAGCATATATCACAATTCACGATAAAATTAAGGAACAAATCGATAACGGAATCTGGAAAATTGGTCAACGTTTACCAAGTGAACGCGATTTAGCAGATGAATTTGGTGTTTCTCGTATGACGCTCCGTCAAGGAATCACACTTTTAGTGGAAGAAGGTATTCTACAACGCAAGATTGGTTCCGGTACTTATGTCGCCAGTACACGGGTTCAAGAAAAGATGCGAGGCACGACTTCCTTTACTGAATTAGTACAACTCCAAGGAAAGACGCCAAGCAGCAAATTATTGTCCTATACACGAACCAAACCTAATGAAAAAGAAGTTGAACAATTAGGTTTATCCCGTGGCGAGTATGTTATTCGAATGGAGCGGGTCCGCTATGCAGATAATGTTCCCGTCGTGTATGAGGTTGCCAGTATTCCTGAACGCTTGATAAAAAATGTCCCCAAAGAAGATGTTACCAACCATTTCTTTAAAACACTTATGGACAATGGTTATCGAATTGGAACGAGCAAACAAACCATTTTTGCGCGTTTAGCCAATGAAAAAGTGGCTCAATATTTACAAATTTCTAAAAACCAGGCTATTCTCGCACTAAAACAGGTATCTTATCTCGAGGATGGTCAAGCATTTGAATTTGTAAATAGTCAGTATGTTGGGGAACGTTTCGAATTCTATTTAGAAAACAATTAACATAAAAATAATTATGTAAAACATTTTTAAAATCCGTAATCTTTCTAGTGATGACGGATTTTCTTATTTATAAAATATGGAATTTTTGATATAATAAAGTTTATGGAAATTGAAAAAACCAACCGAATGAATGCCTTATTTGAATTCTATGCGGCCTTGCTAACAGACAAGCAAATGAACTACATCGAGCTCTATTATGCCGATGATTATAGTTTGGCTGAGATTGCTGAAGAATTTCAAGTCAGCCGTCAGGCGGTCTATGATAACATTAAACGAACAGAAAAATTACTGGAAGACTACGAGATGAAACTACATATGTATTCTGACTATGTAGTGCGTAGTCAGATTTTCGATGAAATGCTGAATAAGTATCCAGAAGATGCTTATTTGAAGGAAAAAATCGCTATTCTAACCAGTATTGATAATAGAGAATAAGAGGAGAAGTATATGGCTTTTGAAAGCTTAACAGAACGTTTACAGAATGTTTTTAAAAATCTGCGTCGTAAGGGAAAAATTTCTGAGAGTGATATTCAGGAAGCAACCAAGGAAATTCGTCTGGCCTTACTAGAAGCTGACGTTGCTCTTCCAGTTGTAAAAGATTTCATCAAAAAAGTACGTGAACGTGCCATTGGTCACGAAGTTATTGAAACCCTGAACCCCGCTCAACAGATCATTAAAATTGTTGATGAAGAATTGACGGCTGTATTGGGGTCTGAAACGTCTGACATTATCAAGTCACCAAAAATTCCAACTATCATTATGATGGCTGGTTTGCAGGGTGCTGGTAAAACAACCTTCACAGGTAAGCTGGCCAACAAACTCAAGCAGGAAGAAAATGCCCGTCCACTCTTGATTGCTGCCGATATTTATCGTCCAGCTGCCATTGACCAGTTGAAAACCCTTGGTCAACAAATTGATGTACCTGTATTCGACTTGGGTAACCAGGTTCCTGCACTGGAAATCGTTCGTCAAGGTTTGGAGCAAGCCAAAGCCAATCATAATGACTACGTTCTGATTGATACAGCAGGTCGTTTGCAGATTGACCAAGCCCTTATGGCCGAATTGAGAGAAATCAAAGAGTTTGCTCAGCCAAATGAAATCCTCTTGGTCGTCGATGCTATGATTGGTCAGGAAGCTGCCAACGTTGCACGAGAGTTCAACGATCAACTGGCTATAACTGGTGTGATTTTGACCAAGATTGACGGTGATACACGTGGTGGTGCAGCCTTGTCTGTCCGTCACATTACTGGTCAGCCAATCAAATTCACCGGTACTGGTGAAAAAATCACCGACATCGAAACCTTCCACCCAGACCGTATGTCTTCACGTATCTTAGGTATGGGTGACATGCTGACCTTGATTGAAAAAGCCAGCAAAGAATATGACGAGAAGAAATCACTAGAACTCGCTGAAAAAATGCGTGAGAATACCTTTGATTTCAACGATTTCATTGATCAGCTGGACCAAGTTCAGAGTATGGGACCAATGGAAGATCTGCTGAAGATGATTCCAGGTATGGCTGGTAACCCAGCCCTTGCCAACCTGAAAGTTGACGAGCGTGAAATTGCACGAAAACGAGCAATTGTATCTTCTATGACAGCAGCCGAACGAGAAAATCCTGATTTGTTGACACCGAGCCGTCGCCGTCGTATTGCTAACGGTTCTGGAAATAGCTTTGTCGAAGTCAATAAATTTATCAAGGATTTCAACCAAGCGAAAACCATGATGCAGGGTGTCATGTCTGGTGATATGAGCAAGATGATGAAGCAAATGGGTATTAACCCCAATAATCTTCCAAAGAATATGCCCAACATGAATGGCATGGATATGTCTGCTCTTGAAGACATGATGGGCGGTGCAGGCATGCCTGATATGAGCCAACTGATGGGAGGAGCTGGTATGCCAGATATGTCCCAAATGTTTGGAGGCGGTTTGAAAGGTAAAATCGGCGAGTTTGCTATGAAACAAGCCATGAAACGCCAAGCCAATAAAATCAAAAAAGCCAAAAAGAAGAGAAAATAATCTCTTCTTTTTGGCTTTTTATTCGAAGAAGTAAGATACAGCAATATAAAATAGAAGTAGCAAATCAGAAAAATGATTTTTGAACTCAAGAACTTTCCATTATAACGGAAATAGTTAAAAATGTCCTTTTTAATGGACAATATTTATAATGTCCGTTATAATGGAAATATAATAGAAATTAGAGGACAAGTTATGAATTATATCGCATTAATAGGAGATATTGTCAATTCAAAACAAACTTCCAACCGCTCTAGTATTCAAGAAAGGCTAAAACAGCAGCTGAATAGAATCAATCATTCCTTCACTCAGGACTTCGCATCGCCATTTACCATTACAAAAGGAGATGAATTTCAAGCCTTATGCAAGCCTAACCCTTATATTTTTTTGATGATTGACCAAATCCAATTAGCCTTTCGTGATGAGGTGGAGATTCGATTTGGAATTGGTTTGGGTGAGATTCTAACAGCTATCGATCCCAAGCTAAGTATTGGAGCAGATGGTCCAGCTTATTGGGAAGCACGCAAGGCTATTGACTTCATTCATGACAACCATGACTATGGCACCAGCAAGCTAGCCTTTTCATCTGAATACAAGCAAATCGATCGTGTGATCAACCCCTTGCTAACTTCTAGCGATTTCATCAAAGCTGCCTGGAATCGTTCGCAAACGGATCTGTTTGAAACCTTAATCTCCCAAAAAATCTATCAAGAAGATTTCACACAAAAGCCAATTGCTGAGAAAATGAAACTCAGTCAAAGCGCCTTTACCAAACGTTTGAAATCCAGCGGAATCAAACTCTACCTGCGTAATCGTCAAACCGCCATGAATTTGATTCTCCAGCTCAGTCAGAAAGAAGGATAAAGCATGTCATTTTCAGTTATTTCTAGCTATCTTATTCAACATCCAGTTTTAACCACCTTGCTTATTGCCCACTTTTTAAGTGATTTCACCTTCCAAAGTCAAGCACTGGCAGATGCTAAAAAGCTTCATTTGAAAGCTCTTTTCATGCACCTTTTTATTGTTGCTATCCCTCTTCTTATCTTATACTTACTTGTCCCAATTCAAAACGGAGATTTATTTTTTCAAGTTTGGCTGAGCCATCTTGCGATTGACTATGTCAAATATTTTCTCAACAAACACCATTGGATAAAGGACTCCTGGGAATCTGGAGCATTCCTAGTTGATCAATTTCTACATATCATCTCTATCATCATTCTTTATCACACTATCGGTGTTAATGTCGCTTCACACTCACTCTGGATTGAACCAAATTATCTCCTCCTGCAAATCCTTTTTATCCTTCTGATCAGCAAGCCCGTCAATATTCTTTTCAAACTCTACTTTAGCAAATATCAGGTAGCGGAAGGAGAAGAAGAGCAGACTGTGACAGGTGCAGGAGCCTTGATTGGTCAATTGGAGCGCCTCATAATGGGAATTTTTCTGCTTCTAGGGCAATACACAGCTATCGGACTGGTATTTACAGCAAAGTCCATCGCACGCTTTGATAAAATATCCAAAAGCCAAGCCTTTGCTGAATACTATTTAATTGGTTCGCTATTTAGTATCATTAGTGTCCTAGTATTGTACGTTTTATTGATTTTATAGAAGAAAAAAGTTTACATAATTTATTTTGTGTAAACTTTTTTTGTAAAAATAGAAAGGAATACTGTATGATTATTTGGTTAAATGGCCCATTCGGTATCGGAAAGACTACTTTAGCAAATATATTACACAAACGAATAGAAAACTCATATCTCTATGATCCCGAGTTACTAGGTGATTTCTTACAACATCAATTACCTCAGACTGTATGTCCTGAAGATTTTCAAGATTATTCCGTTTGGCGACAGAGTACTTATAAAATACTATTTGATTTAGCGACTAAAACCGATAAGATTATTATTATTCCTATGACAATCTATAAGAAAGAATATTATCAGGAGATTATTCAGCAATTGATACAGGATAAGATTCCTTTGGAACATTATATTTTGTTAGCTGACAAAACAACCATTTTAGAACGTTTAGATAATCGAATCAATGAAGACAACATCTGGGCTAAAAGACATCTTGATGTTTGTTTAAAAGCTTTTGAAAGTTATATTCCGGGACAAAGGTTAAACACAGACAGTTTGAAGCCAGAAGAGATTGCGAAGGAGATTCTAATGCTCAGTGAGTTTACCGAGGAATAATGTAGATTTTTGGGATTTTGGGTGTGAAAAAAAATTTCCAGTTATCTCTCTATCTTTGGTTATATTAAAAATATCCCTACAAACATCTTTCCGAAAAACTATAATTTTCTTGAAACTTATGTAAGGTTATGCTATACTACTAATATAGCAAAATTCAGGAGAAAATGATGAGACGCGAGTTATTACTAGAAAAAATTGATCAACTAAAAGAAATTATGCCTTGGTTTGTTCTGGAATATTATCAGTCAAAATTGGCTGTGCCTTACAGTTTTACAACCTTGTACGAATATCTAAAGGAATACCGTAGATTCTTTGAGTGGTTACAGGATTCGGATTTGGTATCTGTGGAACGGATTGCTGACATTCCTTTGGATATTCTGGAACATTTGACAAAAAAAGATATGGAAGCCTTTATTCTTTATCTGCGGGAGCGTCCCTTGCTGAACGCCAATACCACGCAGAATGGTGTGTCGCAGACCACCATTAACCGTACCCTGTCGGCTCTTTCTAGTCTCTTCAAGTATTTAACCGAAGAAGTGGAAAATGAGCAGGGCGAGCCCTACTTCTACCGCAATGTCATGAAAAAGGTATCTACCAAGAAGAAGAAGGAAACCTTGGCAGCGCGGGCTGAGAACATCAAGCAAAAGCTCTTTTTGGGCGATGAAACCATGGAGTTCTTGGACTATGTGGACAAGGAATACCAAGTCAATCTCTCTAAACGTGCCCTCTCCTCTTTCCAGAAAAATAAGGAGCGGGATTTGGCGATTCTGGCACTTCTCTTGGCTTCTGGCGTCCGACTGTCAGAAGCGGTAAATTTGGATCTTAGAGATGTCAACCTCAATATGATGATGATCGAAGTAACCCGTAAGGGTGGTAAGCGGGACTCGGTTAATGTGGCTGGGTTTGCTAAGCCCTATCTGGAAGCCTATATGAACATCCGTCAGCAACGCTACAAGGCTGAAAAAACGGATACGGCCTTTTTCCTGTCTGAGTACCGTGGTCTGCCTAACCGCATCGACGCTTCTTCCATTGAGAAAATGGTGGCTAAGTATTCTGCAGACTTTAAGATACGTGTTACACCACACAAACTCCGTCATACATTGGCTACACGGCTCTACGACGCCACCAAGTCGCAAGTTCTGGTCAGTCATCAGCTGGGACACGCCAATACCCAGGTCACCGATCTCTACACTCATATCGTCAACGATGAGCAAAAAAATGCACTGGATCAGTTGTGATATTACGTAATATAAATTATGCAAATAAATTAAGGAGTAAGCGAAAACTTACCCCTTTTTCTCTTAAATCTAAATCAATGCTTTCAATTTTTCCTGATTGACAGCTGGGTACTGGTCCAAAAAGGCTGAGAGAGTTCGTAAAACGGCAGGTATGTGTCCAGTCTGGTCATTCTCCACCTGCAAGACCAAGAGTGGCTCGTGGAGACTCATACGGAGCAAGAGCCAGCCGTCACCATAAAGCTCAGTCAGGTCAAACCGCACTCCTTCTTCGTTTTCTGGGTTAAAAGCAAAGCCTTCGAGGCTGGTGTTTCTGAAATCAGCAATAACCTGTTCACCAAGTGCTCGATAGTCTGCCGCTTCTAGTTTGAACCGTACTTCTTGGGTTTCAAGTGGTTGCTTGAGCTGGGCAATCAAGTCGTCCAAGGACTTGCCTTCCGCTTGCAGTTTTGGTAAGAGCATAAGGATCTTAGCCGCTACATAGGTCCCGTCATCGAGGAAGTAATTTTCCTTAAAGGCAGCATGTCCAGATGTTTCGATAGCCAACTGGCAATCAACTCCCTCTTGATTGGCTAAAATAGCACGGTTGATGACATTACGGTAGCCTGAAATATAGCGAATTTGTTTGCCTCCCAGGCTTTCTATAAAGACCTTAAGGTGTTCAGTCGTTGGGGAATTGGTCACAATGCTGGTTCCTGGATGTTCAGCTAGGACAATCTGGCTGAGAACGGCAATCAGGTTGTTACGATTGAGAATTTCTCCTGACTTGGTCACTAGTGCAGCACGGTCAACGTCGGTATCAAAGATAATGCCTAGGTCTGCACCTTGCTTCAAGACAGCCTGACGAATGCTTTCCATAGCTTCCTTGTTATCTGGGTTTGGAACATGGTTTGGGAAGGCGCCGTCTGGGTCTAGGAATTGTGAACCAGTGGCATCTGCTCCCAATTCTGCCAAAACTTTCTCAGCAAAAAATCCGCCTGCACCGTTTCCAGCATCGACGATGATATTAAGACCTGTCAGTGGTTTTTCTTGTCCACCACAGGCGGTACGAATTTTACCAACCAAGTCTTGGGCATAAGGCGTAATCAGGTCTGCACTGGTGACACTTCCAAGGGTGGAAGCTGGCAAGTCCTCACTATGTGAGAGGATGAAGTCAATATCTTCATGTTCTGCTCCGCCATTTTCCGAAAAAATCTTAATGCCATTGAAGTAATAAGGCAGGTGGCTGGCAGTGATCATGACACCAGCGTGGCACTTGAACTGAGGATACTGGGTGCTCATGAAGAGAGCTGGCGTGGTTGCCAGGCCAAAGTCAATCAGCTGAACCCCCAGACGAACGGCTTCTTCTGTAAAGGCTGCGACCAAGTCTGGACCGCTGAGGCGGCTGTCTCGACCGATACCGATGGTCAATTGGCCTTTTTGATAGGCCTGCGCTAGTTCTGGCTTCTGAGTTAGCCAATGAATAAGTCCGCGAGCCACTTCCTTGGTGGCTTGTGGAGTGAGATTGACAGCATATTCGTCTGTAGCGATAGCAATGCCGCGAATATCTGATCCATTTTGCAAGGCGTGATGATGGGACATAGTAACCTCCTGATTTTCTAGTAGTTTCAGTATATCACAAAATCAAAACGCTTTCAAAAGGAAAAAGTACAGCTTCTACTGTACTTTGGTGATGGTTACAGTTGTCCCAACTTCCAGTTGACTTTCCACGGAAATAGCTAGTTCCAACTGATTCAAGCCCCGCTTGGTCAGATACAAGCCAAATCCTGTCGCTTTTTGGTGTTCACGGCCATTAAAACCTGTAAATCCCTCGTCAAACAGGCGTGGAATGTCTTCGGCTAGAATCCCAATTCCCGTATCGGAAATAGAAATTCCCTCATTCAGTTCAATGGCTACCTTTCCACCAGTCTTATTGTACTTGAGGGCATTGTCGATTATCTGTGACAGGGCAAAACTGAGCCACTTTCTGTCGGTATTCAGTAGCCAATTTCCATCGATGGTCACTGAAATGTCCTTTTGCAAGAACTGATTGCGGTATTTTTTGACCAAATCGACCACAACTTCTCTCACTTCCACCTGCTCAAAGCGAAAATCACTTGCATGGTTGGTCAGCTTGAGGTAATTGAGGAGATTGGTCATGTAATTATCCAAGCGCAAGAGCTGGTGATTGACATCCTGCTGGTTGAGATTGTTAGTCTGGCTCATCAAAGACAGGGCAGCCAAAGGTACCTTCATCTGATGGGACCACATTTTGACCATGGCTTGTAGGTCCTCTTCTCGTGACTTATAGACCAAAAGCTGTTCACGTGTCGCCTCCTTCTCTACCTCAATCAAGTTGAGATAGGCCAAGTCCACAGGCTTATTAAGCAGGGGCAGAGCTTCTTCATGGACATAGTCTTCCAAGGCTCTCATGCGGTTGCGAAACTTCCAGAAAAGCCCTGCAGTCAGTAGGATTAAGAGGGTTAGGGACAATAGCAGAGCGTTTTTCAGGAATTCGGTGGGCAGTTGATAGAGAAAGAAGAGCAAGATAAAACTAGTAGCTAGAACAATGTAGGAGAAGTAAAAACTCCGGTATTCACGGATAAATTTTGCTATCATTTGACCAAGTACCCCACGCCACGAACGGTATGAATTCGTTCAAACCCGACTTCGCTCACCTTCTTACGCAGTCTAGTCATGTTCACATTGAGGGTATTCTGGTCGATAAATTCTTCATTTTCCCAGAGTTTTTCCAAGAGTTCATCCTTGCTGACAATCTGCCCTTGTCTTTCTAGTAAGGCGGACAAAATCTTGGTTTCCGTAGGAGACAATTGAACCTGTTCCAATTCGTTTGAAAATCGCCCGTCCAAACTAAGCTGGAACTGATCGATAGACAATTCGCTCGATTTGCTGAATTGATTAACCCGACGCAGGAAGGCTCCGATTTTGGCATCCAAAATTCCTAGTGAAAATGGCTTGGACACAAAATCATCACCACCCATGTTCATGGCCATGACCGCATTCATCTCATCATCGCTAGAGGAGATAAAGATAATGGGCATGGTCATGGTTTTACGGATTTCTGTCGTCCAGTAAAAGCCGTTGTAATAAGGCAGGCTAATGTCCATCAGCACTAAGTCTGGTTTAATTTCCGCCACTTCCTGACTGACAGCTCGGAAATTCTGCACACTTTCCACCTGATACGATTTGCCTAGGTGCTGCTTCAAGAGCTGGACAATCATCTCATCATCTTCAACAATATAAATCTTTTCTTTTTTCATCATCTTCATTCTGCAAAAGCCAGGACACAGGTCTTGGCTTTTTATTTATATACTTCTTTTCGATGCCCGACTTCTAGGGCTGTTACGATCAATTTATCATCCTCAATGCTGACGATAACCCTGTAGTTGCCGATACGATAGCGCCATTGGCCAGAACGATTAGCAGTCAAGGCTTTTCCGTATTGTCTAGGGTTGTCGCAACCGTCAATATGCTTGTAGAGATAGCGCAAAATCAAACTTGCAGCGGTTTTATCCATCTTTCGAATTTGCTTTTGGGCCTTAGCAGACAAAATAACCTTATAACTCAATGCCCAACTCCTCAGCCATTTGTTCTAATGTTATCGGCTCAATTCCATTCGCCAAGTCAGCCTCGTATTCAGCCAGAGCGGTGTCTGCCACACGCGCATCGTATTCGTCTTCAAGGGCTTCAAGGGTTTTAGTCCGAATGAGTTCTGACAAACTGACACCTTCAAACTTTGCCATAGCCTGCATAAAAAGCTTGTCCTGCTCAGAAACTTTCAATGTAATAGCTGCCATTTTCTCACCTTTTCTAGTATTCATTTGGTATTACCATTGTAACACCACTTCCCTGAAAAAGCAAGAAATCCCGCATAAGCGAGACTTCTTCTACCGTTCAATAATGCGATAATAGGTTCGGCTGGTCCACTTGTAAATTACAAAGTAAATCAGAGTGACTGCCAGTAGGGTGATGCCACTGACTGTATAAATCATTAGTGATGAGGTAACCCCAAAGGTCAGTAGCATTTGCTTCAGCATGACCAAGGATACTACAAAATGCACAGTTGCCATGACCAAAGGCATAAAGAAGACCAAAAGTGTTTGAGAGTTGATGGTCTTTTTGACCGCTGCTGTACTCATGCCCACTTCTTGTAGGATCTTGTAGGATTTCTTATCCTCATGTCCTTCCGAGTACTGTTTGTAGTAGATAATCAAGGCTGCACCAAGTAGGAAACTAATGCCCAACAAGAAGCCTGTAAAGAGGAAACCGCCTGTAAAGCCCATCTGTAAATTGTTGAAATCTGATTTTTGCATAGCATATCCTAGGAATTCTCCGTTTGCATCGTTGATATTATAAGAGTCCCCAGCTTGCTCACCAATCGAAGCAACCTCTTCATCAGTCAAGTCGGTAAAGACACGGTAGTCCAGACTGACTGTATACCCTTGCGGATTATTGGACTCATAATACTCACGAACAGTATTCAATACAGTGTCATCACTGACTACCATAACGGCGGCAATTAGCGTATTGTAGTTGTCTGGGAAAATAGCCTGGTCAATATTGGCTACATTCTCAAAGGTTTGATCGCCCAAAACAAGCTTCTTCAGCGATGGCTTTTCACTCGGACGCATAAAGACCACTTGATTGGCAGCAAGCTCTGGCAGGTCATTCCCCAATTTCCTGAAATCATCTTGGGTGATGAAGTAGGTAAAGGCCATTTTGCTAAAATCTGGATTGGAAATGGTTTCCGGGCTAATGACAATCTCTTCGCCACCATCATAGACCAAGCCAGCTTGATAGGTCAGGTAGGAAAGACTGTCATCGGCTTTTTCTGGAAAATGGCTGAGCACCGATTGCTGATAGGCAGATTCACCTTGACTTCTATCCGAAACTTTATAGGTAATGGATGTTTCCTTTGGATAAAGTCCACTGGTCATATTAGCCATGCCTGTATAAAGGGACGTTGTAGTCGCAATGGTCACAAAGGCCATGACCGCAAGTAGCGTAATATTGGCCAAACCCGTTGCGTGCTGTTTCATCCGGAAAATCATCTGTGAAGTGGTAATGAAATGCTCTGGCGTGTAAAAATAGCCTTTGTTTTTCCGACGAGCCTTCAAATACCAAGTCATAAAGCTGATGTAGAACAAGTAGGTCCCCGCGATGACAAAGAGCACAGCGATGAAGAAACGATAGATGACGCCAACTCCTGCAGATTGAGAAGAAAGTGATAGGTAGTAACCAACCCCTAGGCTAAGTACACCGAGTGCTGCCAAGAGGAAATTCCCACGCGGCTCCTTCTCCCCTTTTTCACTAGCGCTAAACAAAATCAGCGGACTGGTCTTGCCAATCGTCCGAATAGCTAGCAATTCCAAGAGAAAGAAGATACCAGCAAAGAGAAAGGCGGTCATGACAAAGGCCAGAGGGTCTATTCCAAAATGCAAATCACTATAATGCGTTATATTGACAAAAATCAAGTAGAGAACATTTGCAAACACACCTGCTAAGACAGAACCAAGAACCAAAACTAGCAAGAAAATCATCATCAATTCGAGGCTGGCTATCAAGGCTACTTTTTTCTTGTTCATCCCTAGCATGTTATAGAGACCAAATTCCCTCGCCCGTTGTTTCATCAGGAAATTAAAGCTATAAATCTCCATAATGACCGAGAAAATGGTCAGAACAACAACACCAAGACCGATAGAAACGGCACCAGAGCCCATGGTCTTCATAACTGGACTCAGCATGAGCAAGAACATGGAACAAATCAGAGTAAATAGCACAAGACTGGCTAAAACAAAGGGAGCAAAAACACCCATGGATTTTCGGATATTTTGCCCAGCAAGTTTGAGGTAAAACATCTACTCACCCCCTAAAAGTGCAGACATGTTGAGCGAAATCTCCTTGGCAAAGTCTTGATTGCTCTTACCTGCCTTGTACAATTGGTGGAAAATCCGACCATCCTTGATAAAGAGAACACGTTTGGCATGGCTGGCTGCGTTGGCTGAGTGGGTCACCATGAGAATGGTTTGTCCGTCTAGGTTAATGTCTTCAAACAAATTCAGCAAGTCTTCCGAATTGCGGTAATCTAGGGCAGCCGTCGGCTCATCCGCTAGGACAATCTGTGGCTGGGTAATCAAACTACGGGCAATGGCCACGCGCTGCTTCTGTCCACCAGAAAGTTCAAAGGGACGTTTTTTCAGCAAATCTTGAATACGTAGTTTTGGCGCCAAGACTTTCAAACGTTTTTCCATTTCCTCATGGCTGGTACGTGCCAATACCAGAGGTAAAAAGATATTGTCTTGGATAGACAGAGTGTCCAAGAGATTAAAATCTTGGAAGACAAAGCCCAGGTTACGCAAACGGAAATCGGCCAGCTCGCTCTCCTTGATTTTGGTAATATCTTGATTGTTCAAAAGAACAGAGCCCCTCGTCGGCTTATCCAGGGTTGCTAGAATATTGAGCAAAGTCGTCTTACCAGAACCACTTTCCCCCATGATGGCGATAAACTCGCCCTCCTCTACCTTAAAATCCACATCTTGCAAGGCACGAGTTTCCTCTTTTGAAAAGCGCGTACGGTAAACTTTTTCTAAATGATTGATTTCTAATAACATACAAACTCCTAATTGTTTTCTTTGGATAAATCAACTGTATCAAGTAATGCTTGATAGTCGATTCGGTCTGATTCAGCAATATTATCTTCTAAATCCACCTTATAATAACCATCCTGGACACCGATGGCCCATTCCTTGCCAGTAGTTATAAAGAGATTATTCAAGGACACTGTTTTTTTCACTAAACCCTCTTCTTTGACAACAGGCCATTCCATAAACTTAACTTCTGTTCCTCGAATACTATCTTTGGCAACTTCCTGTTTGCTAACGGCATAGTCTTTTCCCTTGTAATGGAAAGTTTGATAGCCCTCATCAAAACTAAGGCCTGCTGAAGAGGAAGAACAAGCGGTTAGCATTATACTGCCCAAAGCCAGCATGCCAAATACTTTCTTTTTCATAGTTTCCTCCCTCTAGTATGCCATAAATCGCATCGTTTGCAAATCATGGGCGAGCTCTTCTAAGAATACGGCTTGTTCCAAGAGTTCAGCTTTCTCTTTTTCTGAGAATACCTTTTCTTTTATTCTCTTTGCTTGTAAAAATTTGAATGACATATAATTTCCTTCTTTCTGTTTTTTTATGAGTTTATTATAGATGATTTAGTCAACCTATTCTCTTACAACTTTATCTTGAAAACTTACAGAATTGTAAGTTTAGATGAAAAAACCAATCGTTGCCAGTAGCCACAAATGAAGCGGATAAAAAATGTAAAAGAAATAGCGTGAAAATGCTGTGCGAGGCCCTGCTTGTCCATTATAAAGACTGAGAATTGGAAGGACTAAAATAAATAGCCAGTCTGCATTGTAGAGCATCATCTGAATGGTCATCTCAAGCCTTTCGTAGGGCTGGTAGGACATGGCTAATAAAACTAGAGCCAGAAAACCATAGGCAATGGTTCGCTTAGTAGCAGACTCACGACCCAAATAGGTGATGAGGATGAATGGCAAGACCACCGTGCCCCCTTCTGTGAACAAGGCACCTATGATTGTCAATAATCCTGCTAGCAGGACCTGGATGATTCGCTTCGCTCTCGTGTGCTCACTAAAATTTTGAAGACAAACCAGCAGAGTTAGGCCGACTGCTAAGGTCAAAAAGATATTATTGCTAATGTAAATCCCTTTAGACTGGTAGAGACTGTTTAGCAAAGTATTTCCAAGAGTCATGAATCCTGCTGCACCATACAGTCGTAACAGATAGGCTTTGACATTTCTCGTATGAAGAAACCCCTCCACTAACATGTAAGCAAAGAAAACCGCGACGCACCGTGTTGCTAAATGAAACACTAAAGCGAGTTGATCAGGGATAAAATCAGGTATGATTTTCAGATGATCCAAAACCATCAAGCCTGCCATAGCGAGTTTCAGTTGATAAGCGTTATATGATTTCACCAGTCAAACCTCCTAGTACATCCAGTTGCGTTGGAACAGTTCGTGTTCTAGCTCGAATAGAAATTCAGCTTGTTTGTCTTGTTCTTCTAGTCGTTTGCTTTCTTGTGATTTACCAAAAATTTGTTTTGCTTGTAAAAATTTGAATGACATCTGATTTCCTTCTTTCTATTTCTTATGAGTCTATTATAGAAAATATTCCTCCTGTGCTCTCTTACAGTTCTGATTAAAAAACTTACAGCTTTGTAAGGAAAGAAAAAAAGACACCATTTCTGGCGTCTTACAGTTAGTTTTATTTTGTTAGACCAATGTAGGCAATCATATCGTCTAACTCTTTCTTGCTTTCCGTTACAAGTAGATAGGCATCATTTCCCTGAAGTTCCGCAAAGGCATCTGGCATGCGTTTGACAGTTTTAATCTTACCAGCGAATTTCTGATGAATGTCATCTGCTGAGTGAACATATTCGGTCGTATCACGGCGGGTTGCTACCAAGCAGTATTGTGGTTCAAATCTACGTTCCTCAACTGTACCACCTGTTGCGACATTGGCATAATCACGGAAAAGATCAATGGAATGGGCGTAGTTATAGGCTTCAACTGTAAAACCACCCGCCATGCGGTTGTTGTATTCAATGGCGATGTAGTCGTCCCCATCCTTGAAAAATTCAATATGGAAAAAACGCTCTCTCATACCAAAGGCCTTGATAATCGCGCGACCATATTTTACTAATTGAGGATCCAGCTCCTTCTCAATGAAGTAGGCATTGTCTTTTCTAGACAACATCAGTTCCAGCGGAGTATGAACATAAGTCAAGCCTGTTTCAAAGACAACATTGCCTTCGTGGTCCAACAAACCATCATAGGTTGTGATAATGCTTGAGTTGACAAATTTTTCGAGGAAATAAATAGTTGCTCCATCCCATGTCTCCACAAACCGATCAAAATCTTCTTTATTTTCGATTTTGAAGGTACCTGATGCTCCAACACCATTGTCAGGTTTAGCAATCATTGGAAAACCAACATTCTTCAAAGCTCTGCCAAAATCACGTTCCGATTTAACAACCACACCAGGAACGACTGGAACCCCTGCTTTTGAGAAGAATTTTTTCATCTCTGACTTAAATTTAGTCTTTTTTAGGTGTTTTGGTTTGGCACCAAAGATATTAAATTGTTCACGAAGGGCTGCATCGTTTTCGAGCCAATGTTCATTGTGTGATTCTACACGGTCAATTGGTCCATGTTTGTAGATTAAGAAGGCTGCTGCACGCTTGACTTCATCTAAGTTTTCAAGATTCTCAACACGGAAGTATTCTGTTAAGGCATTACGAAGTTCTTCAGGCAATTGATCGTAAGGTTCTTGCCCGATACCTAGAACCGTAACGCCTTCTTTTTTAGCCAATTCAATGGTGAACGGTTGAAAATTTTCTGGATAAAAAGGTGAAATAACGAGATAATTCATAGGTAGTCCTTTCTAACTTAAAGTCCGATAGAATGAAGGAAGAATGGCATTTGCTTTCTCCACCACACCCAGTCGTGGGCCACATCTGTCCCCCAAGTATCAAACCAAGCTGGGATATTTTTCTCTTCAAATGCGCGTTTAAGATTATAAAATGAGTCTAAGCCGTCTTGTTCCCAATCGCCCAAACCTGTGCAGACGATAATATCTGCTTGACGGTATTTGTCGATGAACCAACCATCATTCTGGTTCCAGATGTAATCAGATGGTGAGTTTTGATAGACCGCATCATCATTGCCATAATCTTGATTGTTGTTGAAGAAACGAGCATCATAGACACCTGAAAGGGCGATAACTTTCGTGAAGACATCTGGATGCTGGAGGAAGAAGTTGAGCGCGTGATAAGCTCCCATAGAGCAACCAGTTGTCATCATACCATCAAACCAACCAGTTTTGTGTTTGATAAATGGAATAGCTTCCTCAATCACATAACGCTCATAGGCACGGTGAGCCTCTGCCTTGTCATGGATGGATTTCCATTCCGCCAACCAGCTTTCTTTATCATGACTGGTTAGAGTGAAAAATTGGACATTACCAGCCTCAATCGAGCCACGGCAGGCTTCAATCATACCAAAATCTGCATATTCATTGTACGAACCGCCTGATGAAGCGAAAACAACCACAGGAATACCCGCGTGACCATAACGGTTAACATTCATTTCACGACCGAGATGACCTGACCAATGACTTAAAAATTCAACGTGCATAGTAAAGCCTCCTATTTGTATATTTTTGTTTTATGACCAATGTTCGCTTAGGAATCGTAGGCAAGCTGGCAAATAGAGCGCCCAAGCCTCTTCATTATGGACCGCACCTGAAACGACTTCCAAGGCGATATTGTCCAAATCCACTCCGCCAGCGATCAATTGACGATAGTAAGTCAATGAAGAATTGATATAGGCCTGCTTGATATTTCCTGCCATCAATGTTTTATCTGTATCATCTGCTTCTTCTGTCCCAACGTAGATGTAGACTCGTTGCTCTGAGTCTAATTGTTGACGTTCAATATAACGGTCGAAAGCATCTTGATGAAGCCAATTGGCCGATGAAAAGACACCCAGACAGCCAATCTGGTTCTGATAAGCCAATCCCATAAACTGGGTGATATTGCCTCCCAAGGATGAGCCAATCATAGCTGTATGGGCCTTGTCAGACTTAGTGCGGTATTCTTTATCGATAAAGGGTTTGACGACATCCATCACAAATTCAGCATACAAGGTTCCCTTACCACCGAACTGCACCCCAGGAATCCCCATCTCACTAAACTTCCAAGCAGCGTATTCATGCATGCGATCAGCACCATCATTATCAATAGCCACTACGATCATCTTTGCAATGTCTGGATTACGCTTAATAGTTGGGATGACTTTCCATGAATGACCTGAAAAAGCTTCCTTACTGTAGAGTACATTTTGCCCATCGTGGAAATAAACAACGGGATAGGTCTCTTCTGTATTTTCAGCATATCCTTTCGGCAATAAAACACGGACTCGACGTTTTCTTCCTGTAAATGGTACATCTAATTCATGAGTTCTCATGTCCAAATAAAAGTAAGACTTATTCATATCTATCTCTTCCTTACGTATTTTAAGTATTATATCATAGTTTTTCTGGAATATTCAGAAAATTTAGTTATTTATTTGCAATTTTCGGATTTTCCGAACATAGTTAGTTAATGTCACAGAATTTTCTCATACATTTGGCGGTAATGCTCCAATTCTTTTTCTTCTTGTTGTGTGATGTCTTCAAAAATATCTAGCAAAATAGTACCTTTATCTCGTTTCCAGGTTGCCACAAATCGCCCTTTATAAAATACAACAGGTTTGACAATACCCGTCAAAGTATAGATATTACGGATGTATTTAGGATTAAAAAAGGGATTAGCTTTCTTTTCATAGCCTAGCAACAGTTGGTCAAATCCTGCAACGAAGAGGCAGTCAGGGAGTTCTGCTTCTTCTAATTCTCCCAGATAAAAGCGTTCTTCTCCTGCTACCTCAACGGTTTTTAAATCTAATTGCTTCATCCATTTTAGGACCGTAGATTTATTTTCCTTGAAATAATAACGAGCATCCGCTAAACTGACTGGCCCAAAACCTGTAAAATACCGTCGAGCGATTTCCAGCTCTGCTTTTTCCCGAGAAAGTGGCTGAAAGTCTGTCAGACGATGAAAACGCTTGGCACCGTACTCTTGGTAGACTTCCCCACGCTCGACCATGTAGCGAAAGAGACCGCCCCAGGCATTAAAGACCAGTTTCTCCTCTTCCTGTGTCATCTTTTCCCCTCGGCAAAGTACCTTGAAATCCTCACGGGTCATAGGACCTTGTTCAAGGGCTTCTAAAATCAGCTGGTGATATTTCTGCTTGGTCTGAGGACTAAAACCATCCCGTCCTTCTGTCTTGAGGTAATCGGTGCTGGCCAGCCGCCCCTCGTGGATATAGAGAGGAATTTCCGACTTGAGATAGGCATGAACCGTTCGCCGAATGGACCACTGACGAGTCAGTTCCTCCTGCCAGCTACCCTCATGAAAATCCTCCGCTGTCATACGGTTACGAAATCCGACATGAACATAGGGTTGAAACTGAGCCTGCAAACCATTGAGGTTTTGGCAGATTTGCTGAACAGACTGGGGTTTCAACAGACCTTGTTTCTGCAGAATAATTCCCTTCCAAGTATCGTGGTGCATCGTATTTCTCCTCCGCTTTTCTAATCCCAGTATAACACAAAAGACACCCGGAGGTGTCTGATGATAGTCTAAATATCTTAGTAAGCCAAAAACTCTTCCAAGTCCTTGAGGGAACGCTCTGCAATTGCCTCGTAACGCTCCTTCTTGTCGCGGATACGCGGTCC
Source organism: Streptococcus sp. 2020WUSS084 (assembly GCF_044427445.1). Taxonomy (NCBI): domain Bacteria; kingdom Bacillati; phylum Bacillota; class Bacilli; order Lactobacillales; family Streptococcaceae; genus Streptococcus; species Streptococcus sp. 2020WUSS084. The sequence goes on from NZ_JAOTGC010000001.1 coordinate 209,468, forward strand.
GTCCAGCTCCTTGATGATGCCAAAGTTGACATTCATAGGCTGGAAGTGCTTGCTTTCGGTGTGGGTGATGTAGAATGGCAGAGCTCCGATGGCTGTTGTTTGCGGGAAGATGACCGGCTCTTCGCCACGGAAGCGGCGAACAGCGTTGATACCAGCCACTAAGCCAGAGGCGGCAGACTCGACATAGCCTTCTACTCCTGTCATTTGACCTGCAAAGAAAAGATTGGGATTTTTCTTGGTGGCAAAGGTCTGTTCCAATAAGTTTGGCGAATCCATGTAGGAATTGCGGTGCATAACGCCGTAGCGGACAAACTCAGCATTTTCGAGTCCTGGAATCATCTGGAAGACCCGCTTCTGCTCGCCCCACTTAAGGTGAGTCTGGAAGCCAACAATATTGTAAAGGCTACCTGCTGCGTTATCCTGACGGAGCTGGACAACTGCGTAAGGTGTCTTGTATTCGCCATCACGTGGTCCCTTGTAATCTTCTGGATATTCCAGACCAACTGGCTTCATTGGGCCATAGAGCATGGTTTTGATACCACGTTTGGCCATGACTTCAATAGGCATACAGCCTTCAAAGTATTTTTCTTTTTCAAAGGAATTGAGCGGTGCTTCCTCGGCTGAAATCAAGGCTTCATAAAAAGCGGTGAACTGCTCCTTGTTCATGGGTGCATTGAGATAGGCAGCCTCTCCCTTATCGTAACGGGACTTAAGATAAACCAAGTCCATGTTAATGGTCGAGCTGTCGACAATCGGTGCTGCTGCATCGTAGAAATAAAAACCGTCACCACCATTAAGCGCGTGAATCTTCTCCGCCAAGGCGTCAGACGTCAAAGGTCCCGTCGCGATGACTGTAATAGCATCTTCAGGAATTTCGGTAATCTCACCACGGATGACCTCAATCAGTGGGTGGCTGTGAATCTCATCAGTAACCGCTTGAGAGAAATTCTCACGATCCATGGCCATAGCACCACCAGCAGGCACACGGTGAGCCTCACCAGCTCGCATGATAATGGAATCCAAACGACGCATTTCTTCCTTGAGAAGGCCGACAGCGTTGGTCAAACTGTCGCCACGGAATGAGTTAGAACAAACCAATTCCGCAAACTTGTCCGTCTTGTGCTGAGGAGTCGGCTTGACACCACGCATCTCGTAGAGTTTGACAGGAATGCCACGTTTGGCAATCTGATAAGCAGCTTCTGAGCCAGCCAAGCCGGCTCCGATAACGTTAATGTGGGTTTGAGACATGAAACTAATACCTCTAGCCAGAATATCTGACTACTGTTTGGGAATACCCCAAAACAGAACCTTTCTAAATTTTATACCTATCTAGTATACCAGAAAATGGCTAGAAAAGACAAAACTACCTTCATTGAAATGAAAGTAGTTTCACCTTTTTACATAATATATTTTATGTATATTCTTTACTGTTCTATCGCTTATTTACAATAGCTCCGCTATATCTCCAACAACCTCAAAATTCCAACCAAGTCTCCTATAAGAGTCGATTTCTTCCTGACTATACGGGAAAGTATTCAGCAAAATGGAATCCATTCCCAATTCATGAGCAATAGCTATATCGGATGTCAAATCATTACCAACCATAACCGTTTCCTCAACATCAAGATTATTTTCCTCTAAAACCAGTTGAAGAAATGCTGGTTCAGGCTTCTTCATCTTAAAGTCAGAAGAGATATAAATTTTTTCCATCAAATCCGCACAACCTGTCTGTTCAATTTCTGCCTGAGTAAAAATTCGTTGAGCATTGGAGAGAATAAATAATCGCGCTTCTCTATCTTTTAATGTCTGTAGACTAGTTAGGGTATTTTCATAAGCCTCTAACTTTTCACGTGAAAGCACGCGGAAAATCGTGGCTACTACTTGTCCAAAAGTCTCTAAATCAGTCGGCTTATTGGTACTTTGGTTTTCATTTGGTGCATCCGTTAATAGACGAATGAAGATTGTTTCTAAATCAATTTCGACATACTGATAACTCACTGTTTCCGCGAGATAGCTCTCTGCCTCTTCTACAAAACGATGATAGGCATTTTTCAACTGGCGCGGTCGATAGGAACAACCAAAAGCATTGTAAATTTGTGTTAGCTGATTCCAGACCTCTAGTTTATTCTCATCTGTATGAATATCAACCAATGTACCATAAAAATCGAAGATATAGTTTTTGTAACTTTTCATGTCTTTCTCCTAATCTTTAGACATCATTTTTTATATTATACCCCACAACGAAAACGTTTGCAACAATAGAACGAAAAAACCTACCACATTAAGTGATAGGTTTTTATTTTGATTGGAAACTCTATTTAAGAGTAACAATAACATACGTTACTCTGTGGGCGGTATAATAGGCTTTCTAGCCTTAATTATGAGTTTGGCAGGGATTTTGGCATAAAATGGAATCTAGTCCTGCACTAATTACATTTTGGGTTATTTCTTCTGATACTGTTTTATCTAATGCATTAAACCAGTGACTGTAGGTATTCAAAGTTGTAGACTTATCAGCATGTCCCATTCGTCTGGCCACATATAAAATGTCCTTCTGCAAAACATTTATGAGATAGGAAGCATGACTGTGCCGCAATCCTTTTCCTGTTATCACTGGTACTCCAACTTCTTTAGCTTTTCTCTTAATAATTCGACAGATCGTTGATTTACAAAACGGTTCACCAAATCGTGAAATAATGAAATCTGTATCTTGATTGGCAACTTGATTTTTTCGCCAATTTTCCAATACTGATATTGTCACATCATCCAGTTCAATGAGGCGTTCTCCAGCAGGTGTTTTGGTTTGGTCTTTACGATACCAATTTCCATTTTCATTCTTCTCTAAGGTTGTATGAACTTTCAAGAATTTATGTTCAAAATCGACATCTTCCCACCATAACGATAAACCTTCACTTACACGAACACCTGTCATATAATATAACCAAATAGTTGTGAATCTTTGTAACTCTTCGTAATCTTGTAAATCAAATGATTTAATAAAGTTCTGAAACTCAATATAAGTCCAAAATGGAGTATCAGGGTGCTTGCCTCTAGGGTTATCTAACGACTTGCATGGCATAGATGAAATATATCCTAATCTCTCAGCATATCCCATACAAGCCTTAAATCGTGACCATAAATTCTTTGCATAATTTTCAGAATAATGCTCAATGATGTGCAATCTAAAAGATTCACAATCTCTAGCTGTTATGCCTTTTAAAGGTTTAGAGCCAAAATACTGAATAAATAACTTATGATGTGGCAAAGCAGTTTTATAAGTTACAGCTTGTACCTTTTGCTTATAAGCTCTTAGATAAATGGTATTCATATAACTTTCAAATGTTATATTATAATTTTCAATACTAAGGTTATTATTAAACTCATACCTAATTCGAACCAGTTCATCATACGCTTCTTTCATTGTAGTAAATGGCTTACCATACTGATTCTTTCTAGCTTTCTTTTGAACTCGTTTCCCTGTTACTGGATCAACACCAAGATCAGCCTGATAAAATATCTTGCCATTCTTATCACAATAAACACCTTTATACTTTTTTTGATTTTTTATAGCCATCTTCAATTCTCACTTTCTAAATTGTCTTCAGAGAGTGAAATTCCGATTAACTCTTCTACTATATCTTTAGGAGCAATACCAAGTCTTCTATTGTCAAAGGGCGATTTACTTAATTGTACCGCATTATGGTCAACTTTGCGAGCTTCTTCAAACTTTTTTACTGCTATTCTTTTTGCTTCTCTAATGATGTTTCTTGCCGTATGTTCAGGAAAACCAATATTCATCAAGTTTTTATATGTTACTGTTTTCATACCTCCACTCCTGTCAAAAAAATTATTTCCTCAGTAGGTATGATTGGTTAAATCACTCATGGGCATCTCACCCGCTGTCCTTTTACGTTGGCAGCCTGAACGTTCAGAAGTATCATTGTCCTTATTTGTGGTCATGGCAGATAGAGAACCACTCTATTTTATAGCTAATAATTATCGCTCCTATCACGGCGTATCTCACTAAATTGCTCGACAAATAAGAAAGTCCCACCTCGGTTTATTCAATTGTCAATGAACAAATCAAGGAGAGACTATTTTATTTTATGTTTTATCCTATCTGGACAATCTGTTAACCCTAATAGGTAATCTGTACTAACGTTATAGAGTTTAGATAGCTGCACAAGAACATCTGCCGTTAAGGCAACCTCTCCTCTCTCAATTTTTGCATAATTTGTATGAGAAAAGGAAAGTAAATTTGCAACAAACTTTTGAGTGAGATCGTGATCTTCCCTCAAATCTCTTATCCGTTGGTACATCTAGCTTTCTCCTAAGAAAAGTATATGTCACTTTCAGAAAAAAGCTGGGAAATTGTCATAATATGACAGTAATTATTGTTTAGTTAAAACCAACAATTATTTTTGTAAATATTTCAATACTATTTTGAATATATTCTAGATTGACTACTACCTCAGACCACCTTACATTAGATTATACAAATTTATATTGGATTTTTGTAAATTTCTAAAGTCCCTATCTTTAGATTCCATTCAGATTACTTTAATTTACAAAATAGTAATATCAAATGATTTGATACTAGTTTGACTTGGTTCTACAAATGTAACCCCCTGCTTCTCTTCCAATATATCTGATTCCTCTAATGATGTTGATAATCCACTCCATGGCTCTAAGGCTATAAATGGACTTTGATTAGTGGTGGACCAAATAATTAAATGTGGAAAATCTTTAAAATCCACCTTAATTCCCTTATTACTTTTTTTAGACTTCAAACTGACACTACGTGACTTTAGTTGATCTAGGGTAATAGCATCGTGTGAAAACAAAGAATAATCCAAATCTAATTTATTTTGATTTTCAAGAAAAGGGGTTCTATCTTGTAAATCAAGTAATCCAGTATCTGGGAAACTCTTTGGAATGCTACATGTTTCATATTCAGAAAATTCTAAATAATAATCTTCGTATTTCTCGTCATCTTCTAAAGGGCAATTAAATCCTGGGTGACCTCCAATAAAGTAAGGAATAGAACGTTCAATTTCACTGCTTGTCACCTGATATTCCGTTGTTATCGTTGAACCATGTAATTTATATATAATATTCAACACAAAATGATAAGGATATTCTTTAAGTGTTTTTTCATTAGCCTTAAAACCAAAGGACACTGTGCTGTCATCTATCTTACAATAATCAAAATTTTCCTTTCTAACTAATCCATGTCGTGGAATAATTCCAGTAAAATGAGGTCTTTCTGCTTGTCTGTATATTGCCCAATCATTCCTCAAACTTCCACAAATCGGAAATAAAACTGGCGCTTGTCCACTCCAATATTCTGGATTACCTTGCCAAAGGTATTCAACTCCATCTTTATCTTTAATAGAAGATAAAGCACCACCAAACTCCGAAAACTGTACTGTTAACTGTTCATTTTTTAATTCAATAACCATATTTTTCCCTCCGTTATACAAAACAAGAGCGTCAGTATAACACCCACACTCTTATCTTGCGTTAGAAATTTTTAAGAAGAATATTATCTATTCAATAACCTGAGTTTCTGCTACTTGTTTATACCAGTAGGCTGATTTTTTCGGATAACGTTCCTGTGTCTCAAAATCTACATAGAAGAGACCATAGCGTTTTTCATAACCATTTGACCATGAGAAAACATCCATCAAGGACCAAATAAAGTATCCTTTAACATTGGCTCCATCTTCAATCGCATCTGAAATGACTTCTAAGTGTTTCTTCACGTAATCAATACGACCATCATCATAGACAGTATTGTCTACAAATTCATCTTTATAACCCAAACCATTTTCAGTGATATAAATTTTCTTATAATTTGGGTAGTCTCGTTTTACACGCATGATTTGGTCATATAGACCTTGTGGATAAATAATCCAGTCCCAATCCGTCTTAGGTACATCAACTGGGGCTTCACGGCGTCCAACACCTTTAATTTGATATTTAGAGCTACCTTTCTCACCTTTACCATTATGAATAATTTCTGTTGGCCCATCAAAGGCTTGCATCCAATCACTCATGTAATAGTTAATACCAAGGAAATCGTTCAAATCTTTAGCTGCTTCTAGCGCTTGAAAATCTTCATCACGAAGATCAAGCTCACCACCATTTAATGACAGGATATGATTGACACCTTCCATCGTTTTCTCTGAGTACCCACCTAGATAAGTTGCATCAAGAATGAATTTATTATGGATAATATCTTCAAGTTCTGCTGCTCTGACATCATCAGGATTGTTTTTATCAAATGGATATTTTGTTGGTAGAGCGTGTACTACTCCAATTTCACCCTTATATCCACCATCTTTAAACAGTTTCACAGCACGAGCATGAGAAACCATCATGTTATGATGTGATTGGAAGACTTTAGCAAGATCGTATTTGATACCTGGTGGGAATTTACCAACAAGATATTGTCCATCACCAATTGGTCCAATTTCATTAAAGGTTGTCCAATAATTAACTTCTGTAAATTCTTTAAAACAGAATTCTGCATAGTTAACAAAATGGTCAATATTTTCACGGTTTAAGAAATCGCCATTTGAATGTAAAGCTTCAGGAGTATCAAAATGGTGAAGAGTTACAAATGGCTCAACGCCACGCTTATGACACTCAGCAAAAAGATTGTGATAGAATTCAACACCTTTTTCATTTACTTTTCCAAACCCAGTTGGGAAAATACGGGACCAAGCGATTGAAATACGGATTCCATTAACACCAAATTCTTCAGCTAACTTCAAGTCAACAGGATAGCGATTATAGAAATCACTTGCTGGCTCAGCCGTATACCAGTAATTATCTTCTAGGTATTTGTCCCAAGCAACTGGACCTTTACCGTCTGTTTTAGTAGCACCTTCAGCTTGATATGCTGCTGTTGCACCACCGAAAATAAAATCTTTAGGTAATGTTTTTGACATTTGTTTTTCCTCTTCATCTAAAAAGGGAAGTTGAGTTCCCCCAACCTTCCCTAATGTTGTCTATTTTAATTTTCCATTTGTTGTTTAACAAAGTCCAATGCGCCTTGTCCATCACGAGTCAATTTGATGTATTGTGCACCTTCTGTCTTAGCTAATTTGATACCAAGTTTATCTGTTTCTACTTTCAAGTCTTCATAGTTTGACGCTACTTGAGGAGCAAGGATAACGAGCTGATATTGCGGCAAGATTTCACGGTGACCACCATAGCTTCCTGCTGCTGCAGTAACTGGAGCACCATATTCTTTAGCTGCTTTTGTCAAAGCATTTGCAAGAAGACCACTTGTTCCTCCACCTGCACAGAGAACCAAAACATTTGTTTGTTCAGTAATTTCTTTTGATTCAACAGTTTCAGTTGCTCCTGCTTTTTCAAGAATGGCATCAGCTTTTGCTGTATTGAAGTTTGCGGCTACTTTTTCTTTCAACTCATCTGAAGATTTACCAGTTCGTTCTTCTTCAAGAATTTGTTGGTCATAAACCTTCAAGAATGGGTAATAAATGGCAACATCAACAACTATCAAAACAGCAGCTAAGATGAATGATAGAACCTGGAAGTTAGTACCTAGTACAAGTCCTAGGGGAGCTGGTGTTGTCCAAGGTAAGTTTGCAGTAAAACTGTTCATTCCTAGACCATCAATAAAGAATTTGAAAATCCAAACGTTAACAATTGGGGTTAAGATAAAAGGAATGAAGAAAATTGGGTTCAATACCAGTGGAGCACCGAACAAAATTGGTTCGTTAACTCCAAAGAAAGTAGGAACAACAGACGCACGTCCAATCGCTTTATTACGTTTTGATTTCGTCAACCACATAAACATGAACGGAACAACCAATGTTGCACCAGTACCACCCATCGTAACGATGAACATTTGAGTACCTGATGTCAAAATCTTATCAGCATGTTCCCCTGCTTGAAGCAATTGTAAGTTAGCTTCAGCATTGGCATAGGTTATGGCTGCAATAGCAGGCTCAACAATTGAAGGCCCGTGAATACCAACAAACCAGAAGAAAGCAAAGGCACCAAAGATAATGGTAATACCAACATAACCATCTGCTGCTTGGAACAATGGAGCTAATAATTTACCAATTGATTCCGCAACATTTACACCTAGTGCATTATGTACAAGAAGTTCAATAGCATAAAGCAATACGACTGAGACAGTAAATGGGATTAAGTCTTTAAATACTTGTGAAATATTCGGTGGAACTTCATCAGGCATGCGAATAGTGACATTGTTTTTCACACAAACCTTGTAAACATTAACCGTAATAAAGGCTGCAATGAAGGCTGTAAGCAAACCTTTAGTACCCATAAATCCAGTTAAGAAACCACCATCTTTTGCTGGATTAGCAGCCATCAACAGGAAGCCAACAATTGCTGCAAGCATTGTAGAAATGAAGTTAATTTGATTTGTGCTAGGCAATGAGCGGTTCATTGAATCGGTTAATGCTTTTGCAGTTGTACCAGCAACAAACAATCCAAGAATTCCCATTGAGTAATTGTATGGAGTCATCAAAAGTGTTTCAATATCAGCGCTCCATTTGAATCCCCAAGCATTAGGAACATAAGCAATTAAGATGAAAATACTTGAGAAAAGAATGACCGGCATGCCAGCGATAAAGCCATCACGAATAGCACGGAGGTAAATATTCCGAGAAATCTTCTCAAAGAAAGGTTTCCCTTTCTCAATTTGAGCAATCAACCCTTTCATTATTTTGCTCCTCTCTTATACAACTCAATCATATGTTTCATTAGGTCTTGAAGTAAGATTGTAGTCATCAAGTGATCTTGACCATGCATTAAGGTAACACTAAAGGCAAGATCCTCACCAGCTGCTTCTTTTTGTAGAAGACTTGTCTGAGCATTGTGTGCATCATTTAAGCACTCACCACCAGCTGCAATCAATTCTTCAGCTTTGGCATAGTCACCTTCTTGGGCAGCCTTCAATGCTTCTAAAAATTTAGAACGTGCATCTCCAGCATAAGCAACAATTTCAAATCCTAAAAGAGTGATTTCTTCTCTATTCATGATTATTTCCTCCGAAAATTTTTATGATTATACTTTTTCAGTCCATGGACTAGCAGTTTTTTCCAAAACCTTGTTCAATTCATCAATATTTTGGAATCCAGTTGTACGTAACCATTCACGAGCTGCTTCCTCACCTTGTTCAATAAAGACTTGAACTGAGCCAGCCCATGTTGCACGTCCACAAAGAACACCATTGAATTTGGCACCTGATTCTGCCGCAAATACTAAGGTATCTTGGAATAATTTAGCAGAAACACCCGCACTTAAATAGATATAAGGTAGGTGTGTTGAAGCTTCCTGGTCACGGAAGTGTTGTGCTGCTTCTTCCTTAGTGTAGACGACTTCACCATCACCAAAACCTTCAACGAAATTCATATTGACTGGAACTTCAACCTTAAGAACATCAATACCGAAACGCTCATCTGAGAAGACTTTCATCGCTTCATTCACTTTACGAGGTTTTACTTTGGCGAACTCAACACCTGTGTTGTCTGCAATACCTTCGTCATAAGACAGAATTTCAAGGAAGAACGGAATATCTTCCGCCTTACATTCAGAACCAATACGTTCAATGTATGCTTGTTTTTGACGGTTTACTTGCTCATCACCATCTACATCATAGTATAGCAAAAATTTCAGTGTATCGGCACCCTGTTCTTTAAGGCGTTTGACTGACCAATCATCCAAACAATCTGGTAAGCGGCTTGTTGTACTTGCATCGTATCCTGTTTTTTCGTAGGCAAGTAATAGCCCTGCTTCGTCCGCTCGAGCTTTAGATGCTGGCAAACCGTATTCTGGATCAAGAAGAATAGAAGACGCATATTTTGTCAATTCTTCTGAAACAATTGTTTTCAATGTTTCAATTTGTTCAACTGTTGGCTCTTCTGTTTGATGTTTCGCCATCATTTTTTTGAGTGCCCCACGTTGATCAAAAGCCAAAGCTGAGATAACACCATTTTTATCGCTGACTTTTTCCATCAATGAACGTTTTTGTGCTGTTAATACCATTATTATACCTCTTTTACTTCTATTTGATTAAATAAATTATCGTAATTGTTAAGATTGACATGACCTGTTAGCGCTTCTTGAGCATTCAACATACCAAGTACATTTGCTTTTTTCAATAAATTCTCATCACTATCGTTATGAACTAAAGCAGATGTAATACCAGCTACCGTTGAGTCTCCTGAGCCAACAGGATTGACCACTTCAATTTTAGGGATAGATACCTTATAGAAAACATCATGATGTCTTGCAAAGGCTCCTTTTGAACCAAGTGAAACAATCACCCATTCAATCCCATCGAAAAGAGAATTGTGAAGAACTGATTTCAAACTATCAATATCATCAGTCACTTCCGTTCCTACTAGTTGAGAAAGTTCCTCAGTATTTGGTTTAATAACTGTGGGTTTTTCTTGTCCATCAAGTACATTTAGAAGGGCCTCTCCTGAACAATCTAATACAACTGGGATATTATATTTATTACAAATTCCCACCATACGAGAATAAAAGTTTGTATCAAGACCTTTTGGGAGACTACCTGAGATAGCTACAATCCCTAAATCTGGAACCAGTTTTTCAAAATAGTTTAAGAACCCTGTTGCTTCTTCTTCACTAATCGTAGGACCTTGTTCAAGAATTTCTGTTTGATTGCCATCATGTAAAATAGCAATACAGTTTCTTGTTTCCCCGGCTATCTTATAAAACGAATGTTTTACACTTGACTTATCTAGTTCACTCTCTATGAACTCTCCAATTTTACCGCCTAACAAGCCACTTGCAATCACATCATCTCCCAGTTGGGAAAGAACTCGAGTAACATTTAAGCCCTTTCCACCAGGTGTTTTGTGCGTTTTAGCAACACGATTCACGGTATCTAATTTGAATTGTTCAAGCGGATAAGAAATGTCAACTGACGGATTCATTGTTATTGTCAGAATCATAACCTTACCTCTTAGTCGTGATATTCACCACGATCCCATTTTTCTAGGAATTCATCAAAGAAGTGTGGATCAGCTTGTCCTTGATTGAGAGTTTCAACATGTTGAATTTTTTCAATCAGTTTTTTGTTTTCTTCTGTTGGTTTATATTCTGCATGAATAAACGCTTCAATAATATCTGTCATCAATAAACCACCAGTGATTTTACCACCAAAACCAATGACGTTAGCGTTCAATTCTTCTTTAGCATAGATAGCTGATGTCATATCACGAACAAGAGCTGAGCGAATACCAGGAACTTTATTGACAGCATTGTTAATGCCGACGCCTGTACCACAGATACATACACCAAGGTCTGCTTCACCACTCGCAACTGCTTCACCTACTTTTTTACCAAAGATTGGGTAATGCGTACGAATGTTATCGTAAGTACCACAGTCAATCACTTCATAACCTTGAGTTTTCAAATAGTCTACTACCGCAATTTTATCGTTTGTAACAATATGGTCACAGCCTACTGCAATTTTCATTTGTTTTCTCCTCTAATTTTAACTTTTGAATTTTTAGCACATTTTATTCAACATATCAACACGAATTTGGTGGCGACCTCCATCATATTCACCTTCAACAAATCCTTTAGCGATATTTTTGGCAACACCAGGTCCTACAATCTCAGAACCAATGGTAATGATACGTGAGTTATTGTGACCACGTGTCATATAAGCAGAACGCTCATCTGAAACTTCCGCAGCAATCATCCCTTTGATTTTAGTTGCTGTCATGAAAGGTCCTACACCATACGCATCAACTACGATTCCCAAGTTTGAATCGTTAGAGGTCACTTCTTTAGCAACTGCTAAAGTTACATCTACGAAGTCTTGACCATCTTTACTCACATCAACAACTTCTTTACCAAGTTCAATCAAGTATGATTTAACTGTCTCTTTAAGTTCTGTACCTGCTTTATCAGCACCAATAATTACTGCCATTTTCTTTCTCCTGTTACATTAGAAAATAATTGAATGTAGCTACATCGACGATAAATTTTTGCAAAACTGTTTGAAATAACGCTTTCATTATTTCTACACCATTATAATACCACCATTAAAAACAAAAGTCAACATTTTTATGTTTTTTTTTTTGTGTTTTAAACTATTTGTGTTTGATTTGTTTGTTTTTAAAAAAATAAAAACACCAACAAACTTAATATTTGTTGGTATAACTATTATAAAACTAGGCTTGCAGCTCCAATCACTCCAGCATCATTCCCTAAAGTAGCTAAAGCTAGTTTAGTAGAATTCCTAACTGTTGGAAAAGCAAATCTATCAAACTCTTCTTTTACTTTATCTAAAAGAAAATCCCCTGCAGCAGAAACACCACCACCAATAACAATATAATTGGGATTAAGTGCATTAGCCAATTGACTCAATGATTTACCTAAGTAATTGGCAAATTGCCATACAATTTTTTGGCCAAGAGAATCGTTTTTCTTTGCGTAATCAAAAACATCCTTTGCAGTTACTTGATGTTCTAAAATTAACCTTCTTAATTCACTTGGTTCATCAAATTGACTAGCAAAGCTTTTTGCAATATTGACAATCCCTGTGGCGCTAGCAACAGTCTCCAAACACCCAATATTCCCACAAGTACATGGAAATCCATCTTCTTCAACAACCATATGACCAATCTCGCCAGCACTTCCATTAACACCATGAAGTAATTGGCCTTGAGCAATAATTCCTCCACCTACACCTGTTCCAAGTGTTACAAAAATAACATCAGGTGCGTTATCTCCAGCCCCCTTCCATCGTTCACCAAGCGCCGCAACATTAGCATCATTATCTATATAAAAAGGACGACCAAATGCTTCTTCAAATTGTTCTCTGATATTTTGTTCTTTCGACCACCCTAAGTTATAAGCTCCTGTTACTGTTCCTTTTTCAAAATCAATCTTGCCAGGACTTCCCATGCCTATGCCCTTAATATCGCCTAAAGATAAGCTATTTTCTAATAGATATTCTTGAATGGAACTGATAATGTCAGATACAATATTTTTGCCATTATCACTTATATCTGTTGGGATTGACCATTGAGCTTCTATATTTCCTAAAACATCTAAAATGGCTATTTTTACTGATGTTCCACCTAAATCAACGCCTATTATTTTTTTCGTCATGACTTATTCCTCCTCTGTTACACTTTCAATGACGTTTACAAACATATAATATAATCATGTTTTGTTATATTGTCAACTATTTTTATGTTTATTATGTTCTGTTTTGTTTGTTTTTATATTTTTATTATGATAAAATACTAACAGATAGTTATTTTGTAAGTACAGAAAGGAAACATAGTTATGATAAAGAAAGAAAGGCACGAACGTATCTTAGATATGTTAAACATTGAAGGTGTTATTACTGTCAAAGATATGATGAAAGAGCTAAATATCTCTGATATGACTGCTAGAAGAGATTTAGACGCACTTGCTGAAGCAGGATTCCTGACTCGTATACATGGAGGAGCACAACGACTCTATAAAGATGAAGAACCGCACGAAAAAACTCATATTGAAAAAAAGGTACTTCAAACTAAAGAGAAGAAACTTATTGCACAAAAAGCCAATTCGATCATCAAAGATGGTGAAACTGTTTTTATTGGTCCTGGAACAACGTTAGAACATCTAGCAGTTGAGTTAAAAACTCGTAATATTCGTGTAATTACAAACAGTCTTCCTGTTTTCCTTATACTGAATAAGAGTAGGACTGTTGACTTATTATTGATTGGCGGAGAGTACAGAGAAATTACAGGTGCTTTCGTTGGTTCAATGGCTACAACCAACTTAAAAACCTTACGTTTTTCTAAAGCATTTGTAAGTGCTAACGCCGTATCAGATAATGCTATCGCAACATACAGTGATGTTGAAGGAGAAATTCAACAATTAGCACTGGACAATGCTGTTGAAAAAATTTTGTTGGTTGATAGTACCAAATTCAATCGTTATGATTTCTTTAATTTCTATACTCTAGAACAAATTGATACTATCATCACCGATAATCAAATATCCCAAGACCAATTAAATGAATTTGGCCAACAAACAACTATTATTCAAGCTAATTAAACTAACTTATGACTTATAAAAATATCGTTTTTGATCTTGATGATACCTTATATGATCATCTTTTACCATTCAAAAATAGTATCATACAATGTTTTCCTGAAATTGATATTTCTGAAATTGAACTTATCTATAAACGATTCAGGTATTGGTCTGACATTGCTTTTCCAAAATACACTAATAAGCAAATTTCAATTGAAGAACTACGTATTTTTCGTTGTAAGCAGATAATAAGCGAATTTGGATCTTTTAGTATTTCTGATGATTTAGCACTCTCTTTCCAAAAAACATACGAAAAAGAACTCAGTTCAATTATCTTGTTTCCTGAATTAAAAGAGATTCTTGAATACTGTTCTGTAAAAAGGATTCCCATTGGAATCATAACGAATGGTCCAGTTAAACATCAATTAAAAAAATTATCACAATTAGACGTTCTAAAATATTTTGATAAAGAGAAAATTATCATTAGCCAAGCAACTGGTTTCCAAAAACCTCAAATTGAAATTTTTAATCTCGCTTCTAAGAATTTCAATTTTCTCCCCAACCAAACACTTTATATTGGTGATAACTTTGAAAATGATATTGAAGGAAGCTTAAATGCTGGTTGGAAATCCATTTGGTTTAATCACAGGAAACGCAAACTACCTATTGATACTAAAATTCATGAAGTTCAAACTGCTAAAGACTTAAAAGAACTAATCTACCGATTACTATAACTTCAATATAATATTTTTTTGTCCAGTCGATAGACTGGTTTTGTTTATTCTAGGGAAATGTCTCCTTGAAATTCGTGTTCTGTCTGTTTATTAGTATTGAGAATCTTGACAAATGTTTCCAACTTCCTAGCTAATCCTTCGTACTCATCAAGATAATGTCCTAGTTCTTCTTGCAACACTCTTATTTCCTCGGTTACTTGTTCTACTGTAATTGATTCTGTCAAATTTAGTTTTGAAAAATCATACCTTGCTAATTTTCGACTATTCGGATCTTCACTCTTTAAGTTGATAAGCACTTCCGCCATCTTATTCAAGGTGGCGATTTTTTCATTGGTTTGATTTAGTTTGATATCTAGCACTGCTATTTCTGCAACCAGGTCGTCTTTAACGTCCTGGTATTTTTTGTTTGTCTCAGTTAGCTCAATCAAGAGGTTAATCTCAGTAATCTTTTCTTGAAGTCTTTCAACAGTCGGTCGTCTGTATGGTATTACTCGACTATCGTTGGTTAGCTGTCTAATCAAGGTTCGTCCTTTGATATACTGATTCTTATCCGAATGTTCTTGGTTATAGACAAAGTATGAGGTTGTCTCACGGATATAGACTTTATATTTTGTCTGATTCTCTTCTTCAAGAATATCTAATTGATCGTTGGGAATGAAAATAAGACCGCTCTGCTTTACACCAAAAGACACCTTGATATAAACGCCCTCATCAACTAACTTCTCTATTTGGTGTCCTGCAATTTCCACTTCAAATTCGTGAACGGCATCTCGTTTTTCCTTAAATGTCTCAAAGGCTTCCTCAATCTCTTCAGTGGATACCTTATCTTTATCTCGTTCTTCTTGAAAAGCATGGTACTGTTCCTGTAAATTCTCTAATCCTTCTGAATCACCGACTTCCTTATTTTTAAAATAATCTTGAAAAAAATTGACATCATATAATTTCTTATCACTTATTTTTTTATGACTCAGACTGAATTGCTTTCCACTTTCTTCAAGTATAAAGATTACATTTCTTTGTTTTAAGTCAATGGTTAGATTCAATTCTTTTGCTTTTGTTAGTAACTCTTCTAAAGAATTGACACGGTTCAACAAAAATTCTAAACGACTTTCAATCTCTTGCTTAGCAAAATGTGTACGGAAAAAGTCTTCATCATATAAATCTCGTTTGCTGAGTTGGCGTCCTCGAATTGGTTTTGTCATTGCTCTATCCGTCATTATGAATCGACTATGCTTCTGACTAAAATCAATATGAACATGTAACTGCACCGCTTTTTCTAAAAAATCATCAAAGGACTTTGACTGTTGCATCAAAAAATACAGACGTTGTTTCAATTCAAATTTATGACTAGACTGCCTATATTTTTGATAGTCACGGTAGGAGTAACGCTTCTCGATAATTTTTGCCCCCGCCATTTTAGAAATACGGTCTGAAATCATACGTAAATTTCGTTCTAAGGCATAATTCCATATCAATTTTTTATCTGAATTACTGTCTATGGCATTGACTAAGATATGGTTGTGGGTATGATCTTTGTCTGTATGAGTCGCTACGATAAACTTAAAGAGACCTCCTGTCAATTCCATCATAGTCTCATAACCAATCCGATTGATTTCTTCAGGAATCAAATTATCTTCAGGAGAAAATGATTGGATGAGATGATGGGCATGAATATTTTGCTGGTGTTTTTCTCGTCGGTCATTTCTTGATTCGTACAACTTGTCATTATTAGTAAAGTTGACATTGTACATTTCTACCATTTCTTCATAGCTAGGAAAGTCTAAGTAATTGCTCATGCCAAAATCAGATACCAATTTCAAATTGTCCGTTTTATCGGGATTGAGGATATACTTAATCAAACGCCTACGATATTTTTTTCCGTGCGTCGCAAAGTGTTTAGTGACTACCATGAAACTCCCTCAGTCTTTTCACTTCCACTTGAAATTCTTTCTCCACTCCAGTAATCAACTCACTAACTCCTTTACTTAATTCTTGTAACTGTTCTTGAGAAATCAGATGGCTTTGATTGATGGCACGCGCAATTTGATTAATGTTATTTCCAATCCGTCTCAATTCAAATACTAACTGGTCATAGGTATCCGTGTTAATGGTGACAAATGACATATTGGGATTAAGCAGAACTTTTCTGGCATAGACTGAAAAATTTTGACAGTGACTCTTAGCAATTCGTTCATTCAATTGATGTAACTCTGAATCTGTTAAAAATACTTTTTTGAGATTAGTGCGATATCGATAAACCATAGTAGCCTCCTATCTCATATATTTTTCACGAAACCCACGACTGAGTGGCTGTACTTGATTGACTTCCGCAATCAATTCTTGAACGCAGGTCAATAAGATTGACACGTGCTCTTGAGTCACTTGTTGATTTTCTCTTGCGACAACTAGAACTTCATGCACATCTCGACTAATCTGTTCTAACTTTTGAGACTGCCAAAGGGAAAACCATTCTTTGACAGCTAACTGTTTATCATCAGTCATCAAAATTTTGTCTCTCACAAATGGTGAAAAGTAACGATAATTGCCAACCTCCATCATATTTTCAATCCGTTTTAGCTCATCAGCGGTTAGATTTACCTCTTTTCGAATGTCACGGTACTGTTCAGACATCCCTTTCCCTCACTTTCATCCTTTCTCGGGTAAACCCCGACCCCGTGTGTCATACGGGAAATTTCCTAAAGCCCTTGTTCGGTCTTTGCGAGCTCAGTTATTGTGTCCACAATAACCCAAAATCTAATCGCCAGCTGAACCCAAACCTTACAGGTTGGTCAACCGACGATAAGAAAATGTGGTGGCTTCGCCCCCAAACCCCCAGTGAAAAAATCAAGATTTGATTTTTTTCAAATATGGTATAAGGATAACAAGGAAAATTTGAAAAAGTTATCACAAATAGAAAAAGCACAGAAAATGTTTCAATCATTTCTCTATGCCCTTTTTAATAACTGATTCATTTCAAAATTACTTTTCTAAAAAAAGTATATCCGAAGTATTGTCAAGTAAACCTTTAAACTCATTTATTTTTAACTTATTATACAAACCTAATTTAAAGCTTGCTTTATTATTCATACATATATCCAAGTGATAAATAGGATGCCCTGGTTTTTCATGTTGTGGATCATTATCAAATCTAAGATATCCAAAATCGAATGTCAAAAAATCGTTAACTATGTAAAATATATCTTCAGTATCTACAACTTTATTTTTCCCATGTAGCAATTCCATAAGCTCTTCTACCCAAGTGTCACCCCATGTTAATTCTTCGTCATCAATAATGTTAATTACAGTTAGAACATTTGATATAACAGCAGCATCAAATTCTATGTTTATTGAAGAAGAATTATAAAAGAGATTAAACTCATCATCTTCGTTTTTAACTATTTTAAATGGAAAAACAAAAGTTTGTATTGTATACATAGGGAGACCGTCAAAGTCTGGATATTTATTACAGAAAAAAATTCTTTGAAGTCTCTCTTTTGGCAAATCAGGGTATACAATTCTAAATCCTTCATCCTTTTCAACATTCTTTTCATCTTTAATTTCTCTAGTATCTGAAATTGGATTAATAATTTCTTGAGCTGTTCTTAATATGAGATGTACTAAATCTAGTTGATTTTTTATAGGATTTTTTAATAATTTTTCTAAGGATTTCCCCAAATAAAATGAATATTCTTTAGCCATTTAAATAATTCCTATTTTTTTCTATAATTTCTTCAATTTCTGATACAGTGATTCCGATATTTCCGACTAAAGCATTTATAAGTCCTTTAATTTTCTGACTGTTTTCCATGTTAAATAACTCTCGATTTTTTAAAGCTCTCTCAATTTTTTGATCAAATGTCAAAGAACCTTCAATTAAGTTTTTTATCTGCTCTGGTTTTAATATATTCGATTTCTCAGGTTGATAAATTAGCGCCTTTCCAGTGTCAGTTATCTCATCTAACAATGGCTTGTATTCATCATAAATTAACTTATTTGACTTCGAGAGTATTAGATAGGAAGTTAAAAATGACCTAGTCATTAACATATATATTGTATTTCTACTTTCAATATCTTGAGTAATTTCATCTAAAACAATACCAATAATAAATGAAAATTCTAATCCTTTAACATTATTTTGATTACTTATGAACACCTTATCTTTATTTCTAGATTTATATCTGCTCTCATAAATTTTTTGAGTTTCCCAATTATAATTTTGTTCAATTAACGAACTAATCATATCCGCTAATCTATAACCGTTCTTCCCTTTCGAAACGAATACAATTCCGATATCTGCAGGAGTAATATCTGGATGATTGTTTCTTAATTTATCAATTATATCTATAACTTCGTTTAAAATTTCGTCATCACTCTGTGTATATCTTAAATCAGTCGGTTGAATTGAATAATCATCGAAATCAGTAAATCTTTGAATCGGTTCCCTGCTAAACTCATAAACCGTTTTTCCATCACTCTGATGTTTATTAAAAGTATACCCTGATGTTTTCCAAGCCTCATCATCGTCAAACCATTTTATAACGGTTTTTTCTTTAAGACCGAATCCTAAAAATTGTGAGAACATGAAATTCTTTGGATCAGTCCGATAAACCTTATTTAAAGTGAAATTAGGTTGCTGAACTACCTCAGATTTTCTTTCATATATTGTCTGGAAAATATCGCTTGCAATAATCACTTGTGTCGAAGCTACAAGTTTACATAATCTAAAAAAAGAATCAGAGAAATCTTGAGCTTCATCTATAAGTATGTAGTCCGAACAATATTTAAAGTCAGGTCCTAATTCTTCCTTTATTAATTCTAATTGTTGTTCAGCTAATTCACAAACTCCATCAAAACCTTTTATACCAGAGTCATTATAGTTAATAAAATCGAGTCCGTAGAAATGGCATATGTAACTATATAAACCCGAATTAGAATTGTACCTTGAACCCCAACTTCTCATTACCTTAATCCGCTCATCAATATCTTCCCGTTGAGATACCTTCATTTGATCAAAAAATTTGGGAAGACGTTTTTGAATATCGCTTGCTAAGATTTTACTATTACACGTAAAAATAATTTTTTTATCGGTCTGATTATATAAATTTACTAATCTATGAAATAATAGTTCTGTCTTACCAGTACCCGCTAAACCTTGTATTGCAATTTCTTTGTCGGTAATTTCGTCATATATAAATCTAGTTTGATCGCCATCAAATTGGACAATTCTTTTTCGAACTGCGTCTAATAGGCTTTCAACATTTCCCCCTTTTTCAGGCGTATTAATTGAACCTGTTATTAAAGAAATAAGAATATCTAGAATTACACGTGATTCCTTATCTTGTATGGATAATTCATTTATTGTTTCCATTGAAATTGAATTAATTGGCTGCTCATGGATTAAGTGTGACCATTTTCTACTATTTCCGATTTTTCCTTTGAATCCGAAAACTCCGCTTAAGGTTGTTATTGAATCCAGAAATTCTCCAACATAATCTTCAAAATTACTATCATCGATATCATAGATACTTGTAAAAATTATTTTTGTCTTTGGAATGAGAACAACAAAAGAATCAACCGACATAGCCTTATTTTCTGTAGTCTTTTCTCCCTCAATATTATATAAAGGACTTTGTAATATATAAATTGTACCATCGATTTCCCTAATTTTTTCTCTAAGTGTTTCCCTCAACTTTCTATACTCATTGGATTTTTCAATCTCTTCTGAGACCTTTTCATAGAATTTTATATCACTCATATTAGCTCCTTAATTATAGTTATTATTGCTTAAGTTTTTAACTGTTACTAAAAAAAGTTTAAATAAGTCATCACATTTTTATGACTATATTATTAAAAAAATTATTTTATAACTCACCTCCTTCTAACAAATAAATTCGTAATTTATTATCAAAATACATAATTATAGATTAACCTAACAACGCTCTTTCGTATGTTTTATTTTATTAATTCTGCTAAATTCCAAATTCTGTAATTCATTTGACATAAGTTGTATCCAATCCAATCATCAATCCCTTTTTCATTTGTGTTGAGATTGAAAAACTATTCTAGGCTAAATTACATACATTCTTTCACTTTGTTCTAAATCAGGAACAAACCTATCTAAGTGTCTAACTCTAAATTAGTAGTACTTAATAATCCATAGAATCAGAGATTTAGTAGGGCACTAGACAGTTTAGTATTCTTACTTTCAAAAATTTCATGTCTAAATTGTATTCTTCAATAAAAACTCCATACTTTGGCGCAATTACATAGTAACAAGTTAGATATTTTATATTATTAAACACGATATACATTCCTAATTACACATATCCCTCAACCTTTCCTGTCCCACCTTCATCATCTCCTTCTCAACCTTACTCCATTTCCCAAAGAGGGATTCTTGTAACGCATCTGCTGCGGAACCTTCATCAGTTTCAGAATCATAAATGCAAGTCCTGTCTCTTTGATAAATCTGAATACAATCAAAGAGTTTCTCTCTTTCTAACTCCCTTAGGTTATCAACCAAGTTCTCTACAATCCCATCATGGTGTTCTTTTGGTGTTGCTCTAGCCTGAGTCGGATCTATGGCATAAAGTTCCTCGTAACGAATTAAGGTGCTGAGATATGACAGTTCTGGTTTGGTGCCAATCACTGCTAAGGAAACTTGGTAACCTTTAGAAGATAATAATTGAGCAGTCTGACGAGGAACTTGAGTAGTTCGCAAGGTTCCCTCAATCAGCAAATGATAACCTTGTGTGCTAAGTTCATCAACCAGATGCTCTACCATTTTTCCTGCAAATCCCTTGGTATAGTCCACGCTGTCCTTGCCATACTTTTCTTGCAGGGCTAAGTAATTGGGATGCTGAGAACGGTAGCTGTCACCATCGATGATAATGATATTGCCTTGGAATTCCTTTTGCTTGATACGATGAATAGTCGTCTTACCTGCTCCGCTTTGTCCACCAAGTAAGATAGCTTTCGGTTGAACTGGAATCGCCTTTCCTCGGGTTAAAGCCCGAATGGTTCGCTGTAAAGCCTTCTGAAACTCAGCTTCACTAAATTCTTCCAATCTCATTATGCCACCACCCGATGATACACCATGTCTAACATCCGCTCAATACCATCTAAATAGCCATTGTAACGCTCTATTTCATCGAAAGTAGCGACAAGGTAAATTTTCGTATTGATCAATTCGGCCAAGTCATCACTCATCAAAATCCAAGGATTAGATTCATCATCAAAAGCAATATCTTGACTATCCTGGTATCTATAAAGCTTTGATAAAATGGCTGCTCCACGTTCTTTTATCACTTCTACTTTTAAAGTCAGATGGTAATCTTCGACAGGTGTTAACATCTTGTCCTCTCCTACAATATCGACATAAGAAACGTTAAATTTCTGACAAATACGGTCGATGAGTTCAGTTGAAACAGTGCTGGTACCATTTTCGTAACGACTCAGGCTATTGCGTGAAATCCCGACCATTTTCGCAAATTCTGGCTGTGTTAAATCGTGTGTTCGGCGTAATGATTTTATATTGTCTCCAATCATAGATAAAGACCTCCTCATATTTGCTTTCATTATACCATAAAAAACGGATAACGCACCATATTTGGTGCGTTATCCGTTTTTAGGTTTCTCCGATTGCTTAAACTGCTCTATTCGCTTCTCCAACTGCTCAGTATTCAGTTTATTTTTCGCTTCTTGAATCGACTTATCAAGACTTTGTTCCTCAGTAGTTATATCATTTCGAGATATTTCAACGCTCCTATCAGGCTTGAAATCTGGATCAAAGACCACATCTATGAGTTTCTCTACTTTAGTTAGTTCAGTATCTGACATCTCTGATAGTCGATGAATCAGTCGTTTAAATCGGTCCTGATTCTGTGTTTTCTTTTGAAAAAATTTCATTATCTTCTCCTTAAATTGTAAAAAGGTAGCCCGCATAGGACTACCTGACTTATAAATCATCAATGGCTACTGAAATAGCCTGCAACTTTTTGTTTTGGATTTTCTTTCCATCAATCAATTGATGAAGTTCTTCAATTTGCTTCTGACAGGCGGAAATATCCTTATTGTTTTGTGCAATGGTATTAGCCAAGTGTTGTTTATAATCACTTGTGATATTTACCTTCTTCGGCTGATTTTGTTTAACGGTTGATGCGAGCATTTGTACATCTTTTGATTCTGACTCCTTTTGTTGCTGTTCAAAAGCAGCTACATAATCTACTTCATCAATTGGTTTTTCATCCTGTTTATGAAAAAGTGCTGCGATTTTAGCTCGTTCTTCATGGGAAGATGTTGGTTTCACATCATCTAGTGGCTGATCAAAATTCCATGTTTTACTCATTCTGTATCCTCATTTCTGTAATTTGGGTGTAGTGTGGTTTCTTTACCAAAGGCTTGCTCTAGTGCTTCATGAAATGACAACTGACTAGATTGTTGCCGTTTGATAAAGGTACTGTACATAGCTGTTTGTAGTTGGTCTCGATAGTTTTCCAATTTCTCCGTCTCACGTGAGACTTTTTCTTCTTGTCTAGCTACTTTTTCAGCTAGACGTTCAATCACACTCATAGGGTGTCCTCCTTGTCACATTCTAGATTATGATAGCGGACTTGATTTTGTTATCACAATTCCAAAGATCGCACTCGTTTTGGTGGAGAATGATTCTTCTTGACTTGTGCTTGGGCTGTTTGGATAAAATCACTTAAGGATAGTTCACTCTGCTGTTTCACAATATCATTCCAATCTGACTTTGTTTCAAGGCCCTGCAATGGTGGTAAATCTTGAGAAATCGGAAGTCCTTTATCTGACAGTTTCTGACAAAATTCTCTTCCCGCATCATCGTAATCAACAGCCAATGTTAATGCGTTTGAATGGGTTTGGAAAAAGGTTGTCGTCTCTTGTATCGCCTGAAGATAATGGCTAAGTCTGCTTGGCTTTACTGTATCTAGGAATGCCAATTTCCCTTGTTCCTCTGCTGCTAGACGCAAGATTTGGTAAGCAATCACTGAAAATTTCAAGCCTTCCATTGACACCAGGCGAACATCTGATAGCCGCTTTTGGTGAAGTTGATAATAACTCATCATATCGATAACTGATTCACAAAAAATGAGTCGCTTAGGATTCCCAATATCGAAACTAATACCAACATGGCCTTTTGAGCCTTTCATGATTTTTTTGAGATAGCCACGATTGTATTTTTCTTCATTTTTGACGAGACCTTGAAGGCTTGCGGCCTGTAAGACACCATTATGGGCATAACTTTTAAACACTAAAACCGACTCCGATTGATAAGTAGCTTGAGCAAGCAATCCTTGTCTGCCAAAGGTATTAATAGTCTGATCACTTAGGCCACGGATGTCTTTTAAGTATATACGTGCTTGCTGAAAGGGTTCTTCACGCAAATGATAGTGAAACGGTTGATAGGTTTCTACTATCAACTTAGCTTGTTCAAAATCTCCAGTTTCAAGATAAGACACAGCCTCTTTGAAAGAAACACCTGCCACTAATTGAACAAAGTCAATTACATCCCCTTGTATATCTCTTGAAAACCATTTGAAAGTATTGGTATCGGCAAAAATCCGAAAGGAATCATGGTCTGGGTGTTCAAAAATTTGTCCTGATAAACGTCTGAAGGAATAACCCAGACTTTCAGCCACATCTAAAATGGCCTTTTGTTTTACTGCTTTAATTCGTGTCATCTTGTCTCCCTATCAAAAAAAGCAGAAGAGTGTCTCCTGCTAGTTATTCTCGCTTGTTGTAGTTCTTTGGATCGTTGGTATGCTGGAATTAGCTCCATCTGTTGCTTCTTTCATGTCTTCCAGTTTTCCATTCCAGATGGTGACTTGATTTACCAAGAGCTTGTCGGAAACTTTGGAGTAGGATAACATAACCGTCTTGGTTTCTGTCTGAGTGGTTCGCTGTTGTTGCTCACTCAAATCAGAAACATAGGTCACTTGATAGGTAACTTCCGCAAGTGCAACATTGCTTTCTGTATTGACATAGATACTGGCTGATTCAAATCGGTAGTCAAGCATATAATCTTTATAAACTTGATTGATCGCTTTATTCTGATTTGCTTCCTCTTCTGAAAATGCCGAATCCGTCATGTAGGGTTTGATACGAGTGTTATTTTCTCCTAACTGGACCTTGGTGTAATATTGAGTGAGAAATTCATTGACAAGCTCATCTGATAGGACTGTCGCTCTTTCCTCCTGCTTTTCCTTTGTCACAAGTTTATTGGCTTCTGCTCGTATTTGGTTTTCAGTTTGCTTTGAAACAGATTGAAAGCCAATCGTATAGCCCATCATGACCATAAAACTGACTGCGATTAAACCTCCTACTCCAATCAGAAATCGAGCTTTCACTTTATTTAACATGGCTTACTCCTTTATTAGTGATAGCCTCATCATATCAAGATTAACTTGGAGATTTTATCACAAGAAAAAGGACTACCTGATGGTAATCCAAAAACTGTTGTTATAAAGTCTATATTTTTTAATAGTAACTATTCAAGTGATAAATAATTTTCAAAAATTATTTTTTCTACCTCTCTTTTTATTAATTCTTTTTCATAGATACCAATCATTACACTATCGTATTTTTTAAGTTCATCAGCAATTCCATCTAAATACGTATTTAGTGTCAATTGACTTCTCTTAAGATGATTAAGTAAAGCAAACTTAAATTCTTTTTTAAAATCTTTATCATTGACAACACTTAGATATTGATCCCCTTGACCTTCTGTCAATTTTAAAGTGAAAAATTTCAATAAAGACCCATCGAGACTGTACTTATTACAGCTCGCTTTTTCTTTAATAAGATTAACCATAAATTCTTTTTCATCACGCTTTTCATCCCTCCACCATTTCCAATGTAAAAGTTTTTCAAACAACAAAACTGAACTTAAAGGTAACTTTGCAAAATCATAAGAGGTTAGTACCTCCATATTCTTCAATAAAAACTCACTCATAGATGAATTCAAAGTCTTATAATCATCAGTATAGCTAGGAAATAAATTAGGGGTTATAGAAAGCCCTCTTATGTATTGTTCAACTAAATCTTGTTTTTCCCATCTGTCTTGTAACTCTATACTTCTAAAACCATATGTATGGGTAGACAATATACTTTGAACTACAATGAGTTTTAATTTAGGAATCCCTTTGAAATCTTTCAAAAACTCATCATCAATAAGTTCAATATCTTTTGTCTCAAATACCTTTCCAAGAACTTTCACACCAAGACTCTTACCGTATTCAATCTCAGTGATTATTGAAACCATATCATTATAAATTTTTCCTCTTTCTTCTCTTCTTGATGACAAAACTTCTGATAGAATCTCTACGTAATTTTCAACACTAGAATCCCAATTCCGATTTTCTGGATACAGCAATTGATATAATGCAAATGCCCCACGGTAGTTAACAGACATCGTTTTTACGATTTCTAATAAATTGGTAAAATTTGAAGTACTACTGTCAACATATTCATAATTATCAGTTAGGTACTTAAAACATAATCTAGAGTAGCCAAGCTTATTATCATAATCTCGAATGACAATCTCATCACGACCTCCAAAAGATTCTAATATTATCTCAGGCTCTCTTAAATTAGGAAGAAATACATCTGATAGATCATCCGAGTCACTATATTTATCAAACAGAATATTCCAAATCTTCTCTTCATATTCATTATAATAGTCTCTGATCTCATTACGTTTAACATAATACTGTCCGTCATTTTTAAAATGGAAATCAATTTTTATAATATTTGAATGCAATGAGAAATATACGCTATTAGCGTCAGAATTAGATTCAATTTCAGGGTAGGTTGAAGAGTAAAATACATCCATCTTCTCGATTCTTCCAAAGTCCTCTTTGGAAATCCGAAGACTGGAATCAGAAATTGACTTTTCAAAAACAAATAATTTATCTGTGTTATTTGTTTCCCAGTAACTGCCCCTACTAACATTTTGAGAAAATCTTTCCTGAATTAGATTTACCAATTGTGAAATAGCTTGTTTATTTTTAGCCCTCTCCGCAATTTTTTTAAACATGTAAATATGTATATTATTGATGTCACTATATTCAAACGAATTAATTGAGGGTCTTCTGATTTTCTTATTAAGCTCTACGCCTAGAATGGACTTTTTATTATAAATACCAATGGATTCAAAGTTATAATCACTCTCTATCCAACTTATATTCTTTGTATTTAATTTATCAAATATCTGAACATCTAGCTTAAATAATGAAATTACAAAAGAATTTAATGTATCATCTTCACAATTAATATGAGAAATTAAATCGTATTTGTCTTTTATAAAGGACTTATAATTGACAATATCCCATTCCTTATATCCCTTTATATTTTCAATTATTGTAGAACTTGAGGCAGCAAAATAAACAACATTTAAAAATATGATTTTATCTGTATTATTATCAATATTGGATAAATCCATTTTGACTTGTCTAAAGTAACTCTCCCTAGCACCATAAGAAAATTTTTGCTTGATTAGTTTATTAAAGTATTTGTTATATCTATTTTCAATATCCGATTTAATAACTTCTTTCAGACCTCCATCTGTATTTTTGTTGATAAATATGGTTATTTTAACCACTTTTAAGCTAAATTTCAAAAGAAAAATAAACAAAATCAATAGAAAACCAACTATAGCCTGCCAAATATATTGATAACGAATATCAACTGATGTATTAAATTTAACTATAATAGGAATAACAATTGAAAGTAATAAAGAGCCGAAAAATTCCCAACAATTTGTTAAATGGTACCAAATATTGCTTTTGGTCAAAAAATCCATTTTATGATAACCTAAGTACGTTCCATTTTCTTTATTATCATAACCAGCCATAAATTGTAAAAAACCGATATAAACACCATAACTTGCCCAAATTGTCAAGACTAGAGAAACTAGTGATGCTAAATCTAAATTATTATCACTAGTTTGAAATATTAAAATCTCGTATTGATGGCATACCCAATATATATAACTTATAATTGACCAAAATAAAATATGAGAAAAATATTTTATTTTGTCACCTGAAATTAATTCATCTACAAAGATTGAAAATCTAAGCCAAAAAAACTTCAGAATATAGGACAATACAAGAATAGTTATTGGGGAATACAGGATTAATTTTTCAAACAAGCAAAACACCTCTTCTTTTTTCTAATTAATAATGATTATACCTGATATATTGAAAGCATACAAATACCAATATGAGTTTGTCTCTAAATTATCCATATAAATAGGACTACCCAAACTCAGGTAGCCCTATTTGTATCCCATCATTCTACTTTTCACGATGTCGGTCATAAGTCCAAGCACAAGCAGAATATTAAAAACAATAAAAAATCCTGTAAAACTCCAAATACCATTGGTGGCTAAATCTTCTGTATAAAGGTATCTTTCTGTAAAAAAGAGGTAAATTCCATAGATTTCAATAAAGACTAATCCACTGATGAGTCCGATAAGAAACAAAGCACCTGAAACTTTCACAATCTGATAAAGGACAAGCAACATCAGTCCTATTGCTGCGATAATCAAAAGGCTTTGTAGAATTTGTTCCAGCATCTTACACCTCTTTCTAGGCTAATTGCTTGCGATAATAGTCAGCCTGTTCCTGGTCAAGTTCATCAAGTTGTGCAACCAAGTCAAAGTATTCCGCTTTCGTTACCTCATCTAAGCTTGGAAACTCATTCTCACGACTTGTGATGATGAGTTCCAGCTGTCCAGTGATTTCACGCTTTGAAAAGCTATAATCAAGAGTTTCATCTTCATACTGTTCCTTTAAAGCTTGGTAGTTGGCTCTATCCTCTGGGCTTGTAAAGCCTTGTGCCAACCATTCTTCTAGTTGATAACGCATTTCTTCTAGTGTTTGAGCCATAATCTATTCTCCTTTGGTGATTTCTTGCCTTCATTTTACCGCGTTCAAAAATATTTGTCAGCCTTTTTTCTTATATCTCAAGTGCTATTTGTTGTTCTTGTTGAAGTTGACTGCCTTCATTAAACTTGGCCAAAGCCGCATCTATCTCCTCTATCTCAGCTTCTTTTTCGACCAAGGGAGCTAAAACATCATACTTAGCCTTTACAAGTTGATAATCTTCTTCCTTTGGAAAGACTTTTTCAACTTCTACTTTGGCTACTCGTAGCTTATCTCGTAAGTCCTTAACCATTTCTTCAGTCTTTTCTTGATCATCTATAATATGGTCGATGGCATTACAAATTCGTTGAATGGTTCCTACGTCTGATTTCAAATCTAAGGTAACAGTATAGTGGTTGTCACCAACAATCATTAAAGAGACGGTCTCTGGCAAGGGCTCACTAGGACCTCGTGTAGTCATTTTCAAATCAAATCCTCTAAAGTTGGCCAGAGTCCTGACTTCCTTAGTTTCTGAGCGATTATAGGTAATGAGTTTACGCAGGTAGTCTCCTGCTTCAGCACGATTATCCATCGCCTGATTGTCAAACCGCATAACAAAATCTAGATGTTTAGTTGCTAGGGATTGGGCAATATCTTTATCGTATTGGCTCAACCGTATTTCCATGATAGGGAGATGCTTCTCGCAATAGGAAATAGTGTGACGATATTCATCTTTTGAACGGTTAAAGGCTCGTTTTTGATTTTCTAACACCGTCAGTTCATTTTCCAATTCCATTTTCAGTTTGAGATAGGGGTTACCTGTCGCTAGAGCTTTGAAGTCAGAAGCGGTCATGGTTTGTTCATCAATG
Source organism: Streptococcus sp. 2020WUSS084 (assembly GCF_044427445.1). NCBI lineage: Bacteria > Bacillati > Bacillota > Bacilli > Lactobacillales > Streptococcaceae > Streptococcus > Streptococcus sp. 2020WUSS084. The sequence goes on from NZ_JAOTGC010000001.1 coordinate 239,033, forward strand.
TCTTCTGCCGACCGCACAGGGTCTTTTGAGGTCATAATCTGAGTGATATATTTGAGCTTATTCTCCTGTGTCTGGTCGAGTAGGTCAGAGGTCTTGCGACCTCCTTCCCCTCTAAGAACCGTGCATGAGAGTTTCCCCTCACACGGCTCAAGCTTCTATAAGTTCTCGTTAGAGAACCAGCGTGTTTTCTTTTACATTTTTATGACAAGTAGGGTGTACCAATGTTTTTATTGGTTTATGGTTTTTCACTGTTTGGTGAACACGGAAATCTGTTTCTTTGGTAATCTTCAATTCGCAAACTGGACAAAGCCCTTTTTGTTTATAGTAAAGTCCGTTAATCACACGTCTTCCTTTTAGTTCCTGTCGCATTTGCTTTTCTTGTCGTTCCTCAAAATACAGTTGCCATTGTTCATCAAACGGATTGGCTTCCGCCTTAATTTTAATATGTCGGCGAATATCAGTATCAGAAGCATATTTCAAGCGAAGATAGAACCGCTCGCCATTTTCCATTGTATCGACAGTTGGAACACTAAAAATCCAACTACGACTACCAAAAGTATGGAAATATTTATTGGCTATCCACTTTCTCCCCTTTTTAGGATGTCTTCGGATACACCACTGCCATAAACACTGATAAATATCAAAATCAAGTCTTTGAAATGCTTCTGTTGAAACATTGTGCTTTTGGTAGTTAACCCAACCTATAATAATAGGGTTTAACTTACGGATTAACAACTCCTGTTTCATCGACGGGTTCTTTTTGATAATATCCCTGATTTTCAAAACAATACTTTCGTAATTCTTTTTGGAGGGTTTGGTTAGTAGTTTTCCGTCGTACATTCTAATGTTTACGCCCAGAAAATCAAAGCCGTCCGTGATATGGGTTATCAACGTTTTTTCTTCCGATAACTCCAAACCACGTTCTTTCAAGAACTCAATAATGGCTGGTTTGACCTCATTTTCCAATAGTTCCTTACTGACACCAGTAACAATAAAGTCATCCGCATACCTAACAAAATTAATTTTTGGTGCATAGACCTTACCATTAACCTTTTTCTTTCTAAATGTTGTTGAAAGTTTTCTCTCAATACCATCTAGTACCATATTTGAAATGATTGGTGAGATTGGTGAACCTTGAGGACTTCCAAACTCTGTTGGAAATAACTTTCGATTTTCAATATAACCACTTTTCAACCATTTTCCAAGTATTGTCTTGTTCATTGGAATGTGTTTCATTATCCACTCGTGACTGATATTATCAAAACATCCTTTAATGTCACCTTCTAACACCCACTTAGCAGATTTTTGTTTACTCAAAGCTGAGAAACATTGTTCAATAGCATCCTGAGTACTTCTTTTGGGTCTAAAGCCATAAGAATTTGGGTCTGCTGTTGTTTCTGCAATAGGTTCTAGAGCGAACTTAAATAATGTCTGCATTGCTCTATCTGTCATCGTTGGAATACTAAGAGGTCTTTTCTTACCGTTTTTCTTAGGAATATAAATCCGTCTTAGTGGTTTTGGACAATAGCCCCTAACCTTTAATTTCTTGATTGCTTGATATTTAGCATTAGGAGTTAACCATAGCTCTTTATCAACGCCACTTGTCTTTTTGCCTTGGTTTTCAGTGACACGTTTCACTGCCAAGGCTCTTGCATAAAATGAAGTTGTTAGTAAATGTTGGAGTGATTTCACTCGGTTAAATTTACCCAACTTCCACGCTTTCACAATACGCATTTGTAGTTTTTTAACATAGATTTCAGCTTTCACAAAGTCAATACTTTCCCAGCTGTTAGCTATGTTAGTAGTAGCACACAATTTACTGTTCATTTGCTTTCTCCTTTCAAAAATTCTACAAGTTCTCTTGTGATTAGAAACCGAATGGAAGTCTGCACTCTTTCGAGTTGAGGCAAATCTTGAACCTCTATCCATCTCATTACAAGATGGCATTCGCTTTTTCCATTTTCCTATACCTGCACTGTTATCAGCATTTCTTACGATTTGCCTTGCTAGAAGCAACAATACAGGCTTACCATGTTCCACTTAATGAACAAAATGATAGGTTAGGCTCCACCTCTCTGCCGGCAGTCATCTGTCCGTGTAACCCCACTATGGAAAGGGTTATCCGACTGCACACCTTTTGGTTCAGGCTTATCAGCAACTTTAGCCTGTTCAACTTAACGACATTTAACAGTGGTTCACATTTGTTAGCCATACTATCAAGCCTAGCTCCCTAACCGCTTTGTTGCTAGCAGTATCGGTCTCCCCTCACGGTTCGACCTTAAAGTAGGGCTACCTTACGTATCAGCTTACCACATGGCGAACATGCAGTTGATACTTGGCTCAACTAACGGAATAGTTGGTCTGGTCATCATGCCAGACAGTTCAATTAAGCGACTTCATGTCGCACCCAGAGGTAATTATCAAAACTCCCTTTGGTAATGTAATGATAAATATCTACCACTTGGTGCATGTTTCCTTGTCGAATCAGTCGTCCATTTCGCTGGACAATATCAGTCGGTCATTTTTTGCGGACAGTTCAATACATGCCCTTCGGTTCCTCTCCCTACTCCTGCGTTTGCTCTCGTTTGATTTCTCCCTCTGTATCCTCTTAGCACAAGCGGGACAATACTTTGATATTCCAGAGCTGGGGACGTATTCAACACCGCACACCGTACAATTTTTAGGCTTTAACGCCGTCCACCGCTTTGTGGGTGTGATATGTAATTCACCGACAAAGCCGATGAATTTATAGTAAATCTTGATTTCCTGCCTTACTGTCCCGTCCGCAAGTTTCTCACGTTCCGAAACAAGTATCTTGTCTATGAGTGCGTTTATGATGGTTGCGTCCAACTCTTTCAGCCCCTGATAGTTGCGGATTAGGGATAGAAAGTCCCTCACGCCCTGCGATTTCTCATAGCTGTCATTGAGCGTTTCCGTTACCTCTTTCAGCCGTGCTTCAATTTCAAGCTGCTCTTTCTGGTATTTCCCCGACATCATCTCAAAATTCCGCTCCGTGATACGCTCCATTACCTTGTCCTCATAGAGAGAGGAAAACAGCCTGTCAAGCTCCGCAAGGCGTTTGTTCAGCTTCTTCTTTTCTTTCTCTAATGATTTCGCCCTGCTCTGGTCTGTTTCCGTGAGCCGCCTTTCTATGGCTCTGACCGCCTTTTCATCATTGACCGCCATATCCGCAAAGCGGTTGATGTCGGCAAGGACGGCATTGAATAAGTCCCTCGCTTCAATGCTGTGTGCGGTACACATAACATTGCCATATCTGCCATAATTATTGCAGGTGTATTGTACGCAGTCGATGATGTCGGGGCGTTTCCTCCTGTTGGCACTCGCCGCCCGCATCGCATAGCCGCAGTCCGCACACTTGATAACGCCCGAAAAGATATTCTCAAATCCCCCTGCGTTCTGCTCCCGCCTGCGGCTCGTCATAAGCTGCTGTACGGTGTCAAATTCCTCCTGCGTAACTATCCCCTCATGGGTGTCTGGTATCACTTCCCATTCTTCGGGCAGCTTAGAGGGGCGTTTCTTGCTTTTCATGTTGGCTGCAATCCGCTTGTAGCCTGCAAGGTTGCCCGCATATATCGGGCTTCTTAAAATGCCCCTCACGCTGTTCTCGCTCCAAATATAACGGTTTTCCTCGTTATCCTCAAAGTACCGCTCATAGCCTGTTGCCCCTTGCTCCACCGCATAAGCGGCAGGGCGTAGGATATGCTGTTTGTTGATGTGCTTGCGGATTTTGGCGATGCCGTTGCCCGCTAACGCAAGGTCGAATATCTCCCTTACCACATGGGCAACTTTGTCATCTATCAGCAGATGGTTGTGGTCGGCAGGGTCTTTGACATAGCCATAAGGGGCTGTTGTTCCCATGAATTTCCCCTGCTGAAACCTCGCACGGTACGCCGATTTTATCTTGACTGACACATCGGCAGAATACATTTCGTTTAGGATGTTGCGGAAAGGCGTGATGTCCATAGCGGATTTGTTTAAGGTGTCCACGCCGTCATTGACCGCTATATACCTCACGTTATGCTCTGGGAAAAAGACTTCCAGATATAACCCACAATCAAGATAGTTCCTCCCCAGACGGGATAAATCTTTTGTAATCACGCAGTTTATCAGCCCGTTTTCAATGTCCTTAATCATATTCTGGAAACTTGGTCTTTGGAAATTTGTTCCAGAGTAGCCATCGTCAACATACGTTTTTGCTAAATGCCATCCCTGCCTTTTCACATAATCCGTGAGGATGGATTTTTGTGTCGCAATGCTCGCACTCTCGTTATCCGTGCCATCGTCCTTTGATAAGCGGCAGTAAATGCCGACTTCATAAATCTTGTTCTCCGTTCTTATTCCTGCCATACTGTAAAACCTCCATATCTGTCCTAACGTTTTCATGTTCCATTGCGTACATTCTAAGCGGACAGCCCCTCATTGTCGAAGGTGTCGCCCTCGGCAATCTTCTTCCGAATATCCTCGGAGATAATCGGGACAAACGCTTCTGCAACGGTCTGTGTGCCGATATATTCTCGACTGATAATCATTTGTACTTGCCCTTTTGGCACAATACGCTTTCTTCTTCCAGTTGTTTTCCTATCCTCGCCCATACTTAAATCTTCCTTTCCAGACAGGGCAGGAGAACGTCTGGAAACGCCCCGCCCTGTCAATCAGATACCATCAATCCCCGCTGTTTACTTCTTTCTGTAATGCTTCAAGGAGTGCCGCTGCTTCATCAGCGTTCAACGTGATACCCTTTCCGCACTTCTCACGGTTCGGGGAAAAGCTGCGGATGTCATATTTCGGCTCTCTCCCGTTCCATGAAATAAGATTGATTTCCTTTGTGTAGCCGCTGTCACTCGCAGACAATACGGCGATTTCCTTTACAATCTCATACTGGATTTCTTTCATTCCTTACCTCATTCTCCTTAAAATTCTGTCTTTCTTCTGTTCCAAATTCCTGCATTTACTTCCCGAAAAAAGAAGGTTAGCGGCTGTCCCTGCTCCGTTTTCTCTGCAACTCACGTTCCAGAAGTCGGATGATGGTTTCCTCCATCTGCTTCGGCGTTGTGTCCTTCGGAAAGTATTTTTTCAGTTTGCTTGTGTTGATTTTCAAGGTTTCTTTCTGGTTTCCCTTTTCCTCCGTCATAATGGAAAATATCATATCCATGTCAAGCTGCCCGCTCTGGCTCATGCTTTTCATCCGCTGTGCCTGTGAGAGTGAGGGCGTTGCTTCTTCGCTCTCCATCGTGGCAAAGAGATTTTCCTGCTCGTCTTTCTTCAAAAAGGACAGTTCCACCGCAGGTGTGAGGGCGATTTTCCCCTCGTCCACCATCTGCAAAATCGGCGGTATCAGTTCCGTCAGGCGGATAAAACGCTGGACGGTCATCCTGCCCACGCCGAAGCCCTGTGCCACTTTGTCGTCCGTCCGCAACTTCGTCACAACTTGTGACGAGGTTAAGTCTGTGCGGAAACCCTGCCGCTTCATGGCTTCGGATTTCATCCTGTAGGCAAACGCCCGCTCCGATGGCAGGATATTTTCACGCTGTAAATTACTGTCTACAAGGGTGATGATGGCTCGGTCACGGTCTAAGGGCAGGACAAATGCAGGCACGGTATTTATACCTGCAAGTTCGGACGCACGGACACGCCGCTGCCCCGCAATCACTTCATAACCGTTCCCGTCCTCTTTCGGGCGTGTGATTATCGGCGTGACAATGCCAAATTCCTTGATGCTTTCCGCTAACTCTGACAGCGTTTCATCCTCCACAACATGAAACGGATTGTCGGGAAACGGGTATAAATCTTTGGTCTTTAACACCTTAAAATCCTGTTTCTTCATTCACTTTTTACCTTTCTCTTGATTTGTTTCTGCCTGTTCTCTGTAATTCTTCCAACACTTCTGGCGGTATCTTTGAGAGCAGCCGCCCCATCTGCTCGTTGGTTCTCTGCAATTCAAATATCCTCTGGTTGGCTTTCTGCACCTTTAATTCCTGCTCGTACTTTTCATCACGCATACGCCCTGCATAGTCGGCTTCCTGCCCGATTTGCTCCTTTAAGCTGTCGATATACGCCTGCTGTCTGCCGATTTCCTTAGAGAATTTCTCCACTTCGGGCAGCCATGCGGCAACCAGTTCCAGAGCCTTGTCACGCTTTTTCCCTGCGTTAAAGGCGTTGATGTCGGACAGGGCAGACACGATTTCCCCATACTGCTTATCAAGCCTGCCGCCCAACTTATAGAGCCATGTGGGGACGTGTTTCCGCTTGGTTTCCATCGAAGATTGACCTCTCTCAAGCTGATTCCAACGTGAGGACATCCGCTCATGGTAGGCGGTCTGCCACTCCGACAGGCTCTTTTGATTGCCTAAAATTGTTTTGGCGGACAGCTTATTGTCTGGTGTAATCGGCACAAAGCAGAGGTGCATATGGGGCGTTCTCTCGTCCATGTGGACGACTGCGGAGAGGATATTCTGCTCCCCGACACGCTCCGAAATGAAATCCAGAGCCATCGTAAAATACGCTTTCTGTTCTTCGGGCGGTAACTGGTTCATAAATTCTGGTGAAGCCGTGATGAGCGTTTCCACCATCATCACGCTGTCTTTCCTTGTCCTGCACCCTGCTTCGGCTACCTTTCGGTTAATCTCTTTCTTATAGGTGTACTTTGGCGGTGCGACAAGATGATAGTTATTTTTAGAGCGTTCCATGTCGATATCTGGGTTGCTTTTGTAGGCTTCTTTCTTCCGCTCGTTGTGGCGTTCGCAAGCCGCAACGCCGCCCGCTTTGCGTTTCTGGAAACGCAGGATTGCATAGGGCATAATCCATCATCTTCCTTTCTTCGGCGGGTAACTGCCCTTTGGGTGACAGCAGTGACGGTGGTGACGGCAGTTTTGGGATGCCCCCTGCCGATTGCCGTAACTGTCACCCTTATCCCCTGCATGACGGTCATGACGATGGTGACGGTGTTTTTGGGATACTCCCTCGCAAGAGCTGTAACCGTCATGCCGCCGTTCTTTTATCCGAAGCCGCAAGGCGTAGGATAGCAGGGCGTAAGACCTGCCATAAGGGAGTCCAGAGGGAACGTCTGGCACACGGCTCTTTGCAGGGCAAAGTGTAGTGTGTTACACCCCGTAGGGATGACAGCGGCAGGGTATCCTAAAATCACTGTCACCACCGTCACTGCTGTCACCCGCAGGGCAGAGCCGCCAGCTTTACATGGCTTTAAGCGTCAATGACAGTAACAGGGGGTATCCCAATATCGCTGTCACCGCCGTCACCGCTGTCACCCGCCCTCCTTGCAAGGGCAATCTGCCTGCCGTCTTTCCTGCGGCTGTACTGGTAGCAGATACGGTTCTCGCTTAAAAATGTGGTGTGATATTCATTCAGCCATTTCGTAATCACCGTGGGTATGGTTTCCGTTTCCCCCATAGCGGCTAACAGCTCCGTTGCCGTGCCTGCCCATTCTTCCTTATCCCTCATAAAATCCACCAACCGAAAAAGGACATCTGGTATCGTTTCTTTCGCAAGCTGCTCCTGCGTTTTCCTCTCCACAAGTTCCCAACTGCAATCACGGAAACGGAGCGTGTATTCCTGATAGGGCGTGTCCCTGCCCGTTACATACAGCTTGGCGGTGTCAGATGCCCGTTTCTCCTTTTCCAGAACAAAGGTAGCGTCCGCACTCCCCGTTAAGCCTGTCGTCCCAGACACCTTGTTGAACACATCGCTGTCATTCTGCTTTCGGATGTGGTGTACGACAATGACCGCCAGAGAGTGCCTGTCGGCAAAATCTTTGATTAGGGAGATGTCCCCATAGTCGCTTGCATAGGCGTTGTCTTTTGAAGCTGTACGGACTTTCTGCAAGGTATCAATGACAATGAGCCTGCTGTCTGGATAGTCTTTCAGATAATCCTCAAGCTGCACGATAAGACCGTCTGACAGCTTGCAGCTTGCCACGGCAAAATGAAGCCGCCCGCTCGCTTCGTCCGTCAAACGGAACAGCCTGTCCTGTATGCGGCAGAACGTGTCCTCAAGGCAGAGGTAAAGCACATCGCCCTCCATTGTCGTCATGTCCCATAAGGGGATTCCCTGCGACACGCATAAGCACAGCTTCAGCATGAGCCAGCTCTTGCCTATCTTCTGTGAGCCGCAGAACAGCGACAAGCCTGTGGGGATAAGGCTGTCCACCACAAAGGACGGCTTCTCAAGCGGCTCATAAAGGAGCGTTTCGGCGTTGACTGTCTGTAACTTCTGCATGGGTTTCCTCCTTTCGGGCAGTTATCTTGTTTTTGTTGCACATAGGCGTTGACCTCCTTAAAAATAGATTTACTCCCACGAAAAAAGTGAGAGTATGTAATACCGCCAATCCCACACAAATAAAAAACAGATTTCTTTTTCGGGCGGTGTCGGTCATGGTTGGAGATATTTCCTCATTTCCGCTTTTACTTTCTTCTTTGCAACAGCAACGGATTTCTGTATTGCAGAAGCGGTGCAATGCTCCATAGCGGCGATTTGGTAAAAATTGAACTCATACTCGTAGTAGAGCAGGAAACGTCGCCTTTGTATCTCTGGCAGTCTGTCAACCGCCTTACAGAGCAGTTCCGCCCGTTCTGCTTCAATCATTTGTTCCTCAATGCTCTTAGGCAGCTTTAACGCCCGCCTGTTCAGCGTTTCGTCCCATACTTCCGAAAACTCCCTGTGCCGCTCGTCCCATTGGAGAAGATTCCTGTTCCTGCGTTCCATCTGCCGAAATTCAAAGAATAACTGCTCGGATACTTCCAGTTCGTGGTGTTCCCCCTGCCCGTCCTTAAAACTGATAAAATACCTTATACCGCTTTCCGTGGATTCCTCCCGAAGCGTGTACGCCTTAGCTTTATATGCCATCCCGTTTTCCTCCTGCCAAAAATAAGCGGGGAGATTCCACTCCCCACCCAGTAGCCCGCAGAATAATGGGATGTATTAGACGCTTACAAAATTTTCCGAAGCTTCTTCCGCAGATGGTCTAACCTCGCATAGATGGCACCAGTCGTCAAATGCACAAGTGGGGCAATCTCCTTTGTGGAATACCCCTGCATTTTCAGCAGGACGATTTTCAAGGTACGCCCGTCCACCGTGACTAATACTTGATAGAGATTTTCGCTCTCAATCTCGTCCAGTAACTCCGCAACTGTATTCACCTCCGCTTGCCGCTCCCTGTCTGCCATGTCCTCAAGGTATTCCGCAACGTCATTCGTCCATCGGTAAAACCGCCTGTTGGAATTGAAGTCTGCCCTGTCCGCTATGCGTATCTGCTCAATGGTCACTTCATCAACGCCGCACTCACGCAGCAGCTTTTCCTCCGCTTCTTTCCAGATACGCCATTTCCTGTCCTCCCGTCCGTGGTTGTATGCCATTCTTTCTTCCTCCAATCAGAATTGATTGAGAGGGCAGAGAAAAGCCCCCTCATTTTCCCAAAGGAAAAAACAAGGGGGCTGAACGCCTTAAATTTTAATTTTCTATTATCTTTCTTAGTTTTCTTAGGATTCTGGCTTTGCGTTTGTTCACAACGCTCTGGGTTATGCCTAACCTCGCCCCGACTTCACGCTCGGAAAGTCCGTCAAAAAAGATTGCCTGTATCAACTCCTGCTCACTATCCGACAACAAAGGCAGGGCGGCTTTCAGCCTGTCCACCATAACAGCATTGACAACGGTTTCCGCAATGTCCGCCGCTTCATCAGCGATAAAGTCCAGAGGATTCCCCTCGCTGTCCGTAAATCCGTCCAGAGATAGCAGGCTGTTCCTCGCATCTAATTTTTGCAGGTAACGCCACCGTTCCTTGTCACGGTAGAAGTCTGTGTATTGCTCCCTCACGACTTCAAGCAGACAGCCTTGAATGGGGATAAACAGCTTGTCCATATAGGTCTGGTCGGATTCCCTGCAACGGCAGAACTCCGTGTAGGATAATTCCACATAGCCGCCACTTTCTCTGATATATACCTTTCTTGGTGCATATTTCACCATAAATACCTCCCATCTGAATTTTTGAAATGTAAAAAATCCAGATGGAGAGGCGGAGAACGACACCGCATATCAGAAACAGCCCTACGGCACTTTCCAACAAAAATCGACAAAAGAAAAACCGCAAAGGCTCTGTGACCTTTACGGTTATAGGAAATAGTAATTCTATTGTATGGAGATTGTACTTCTACTTTCAAGGTGAGAAGTACCGTTGCACTGGCAGAAATTTTTTTAACTGGTTTCCTGCCGTTCTCTGATATGCTATGTATTGATAAATTTTGCTTCGTATGAGCAGATAGATAACTGCCCGAAAAAAGGACATAAAAAAATCCCTCCAAATTTAAAAACAAATTCAGAGGGTAATTTAGGGTATAACAAAATAACCCACCCGAATATCGTTTTTTTTATTTGGTGAGTTTGTTCTTTCAAATACGAAACAAAAAGAGCCGATGATTCGTGAATTGTTCCACAATTTCATCGGCTCTGCGTCTTAAGCGTCTGGCTCTTTGATGACAGTTATCTTCAAGTTGTCAACTTTAATCAATCTTTCTTGTCTGCATTTTGGACAATAAAGGGGATAATTCTCCAAAACAGTGTCCTTCCTAATTTTATTACGGGTTTTGCTCCCACAAACAGGACACAATATCCATTCGCATTTCATCATAATTAGTCTCTAATCCTTTCAAATCTCATTTTATATGACTTTTGCAAGCTGTTAAGCTAACTTGTGGAACATATGCCGAACCTTATCTATACGGCTATTCGGGCGGCGGGGTTGGCAAATAAATTTACCAATAGCTGGCTGGTATCCTTTTAACTCTGTCAAGCAGACTCCCTGCCCATTTGTGAAATAAGTTAAATCGTTCCTGTATTCTTGAATACATCTAGCAGGGATTTCTCCTTTCAGAATGACCTCGTCATTCTTTATCTGAGTACTTACAATATCTGCACAATACCTTGGAGCATCATGATACGCCCGTGAGAGATATTCCTGCGGTGCATAAATTTCAAAGTGGAGATATGGCTCTAATAGTTCTGTCCCTGCTTTTTTTAAAGCCTGCTCCAATACGATAGGGGAAAGCAGCCGAAAGTCTGCGGGGGTACTTACAGGACTATAATACAATCCATATTCAAAACAGATTTTACAGTCTGTCACTTTCCATCCATACAGCCCCTGCTCGCAGCCATAAAGAACCCCCTCCATAACCGCATTTTGGAACGATTGATTTAAATATCCAAGTGAAACTCTGCTTTCATACTGCACTCCGCTTCCAATAGGGAGCGGCTCTATGGACAACCCGACAGAAGCCCAGAAAGGATTTGGCGGGACTTCTATGTGGATGGTATATTCTGCTTTTCTAAGCGGTCTTTCCATATATATAACAGTAGACTCTTTTATTTCTGCCTCCACATGATATTTTTCCTCAAGGATGGCACAAATGACTTCCATCTGCACATTCCCCAAAAAAGAAAGTATAATCTCATGCGTTGTAGTATCCACGTAATACTTTAAAAGAGGATCGCCATCTGAGATTTCTGTAAGTGCCTCAAGCAACACTTCCCGCTGTTCGGATTTCTTTACTTCAATTGTTGTTTGGAGCATAGGGAGCGGATTTTCAATAAATTTTCTCTGCGGCAACAGTATTTCGTTCCCCAAAATACTGTTTAGCTGCAAAACATCATTTGGTAAAATTACAATATCACCAGAGTAAGCCGTATCTGCTAAACACAATTCACCGTTTGTAGGAATACTCATCTCTGTAATTTTTATTTTCTCTTTTTCTGATATTCTGACAACGTCCCTCGAATGCAATGCGCCGCTGTACAGACGCACATAAGCCAAACGCCTCCTTTTTTCTGAATATTCAATCTTAAAAACCTGCCCGCATAGTTCAGATTGACCTTCAGGCGTTGATGAATAAAATTTACTGGCAATCACTTCTATAAGCTGCCGAATCCCCAGATTGTTTTTAGCGCTTCCGTGATAAACGGGAAATAACGTTCCGTTTTGGAATCTCCTGTTTTCTTCCTGTTCCAGTTCTGACATTTTAAACGGTTTCCCTGACATATATTTCTCTAATAGTTCATCGTTTCCCATAATTACCGTATCCCACTGTTCCATATCGTCATTGTCTGTTACATTTATATGGGGATGCTGCCCAACCTTTTGCTTCACTATAATTTCCGAAGAAAGCTTTGCTTTCATTTCTCGATATACCATTGGCAAATCAATCCCCTCTTGGTCAATTTTATTGATGAAAAAAATTGTCGGAATCTTCATTGTCTGTAGTGCATGAAACAGTATACGGGTCTGTGCCTGTATGCCATCCTTTGCAGAAACTAATAATACTGCTCCGTCTAATACGGATAAAGAACGGTATACTTCCGCCAAAAAATCCATATGGCCTGGCGTATCTATAATGTTGACTTTTACATCCTCCCACTGAAAAGATGTCACTGCTGTCTGGATAGTGATTCCCCTTTGACGCTCCAAATTCATTGTATCTGTCCTTGTTGTGCCTTTATCTACGCTCCCTGGTTCTGCAATTGCACCACTGGTATACAATAAACTCTCCGTTAATGTTGTCTTTCCTGCGTCAACGTGAGCCAGAATGCCTAAGTTAATTATTTTCATGTGATTTTCCTCCTATCAACACCCAAAAAAGGGCATAAAAATACCCAGTGATAAATACTCCTATCACTGGGTAAATAACTCCAATAGCCCCAAAACACTTATATGTTTTCGGGCATATAAAATTACATGATAAAAGTATTCTTAAACTGGGTACAAAAAACTAAGCCCCATATTAAAAGTGAAACGGGACTGCTACTTTTTGTTCCCACTATCAAATTGACAGTTTATTTATGAATACCTTGCCGCATATTTATTAACTCCTTGTATAATACTGAATCTAATTATATTCCTTAACCCTTTATTTGTCAAGCTGACAAACTAAAGCAGAAAAAGCGGCAGGATTTCCCCCTGCCACTAATCATCTGTTTATGCAAAAATAATTTCCTTTTCCACAATCTCCCTCGCACAAGCCCTTATGTTATTGAGGCATCCTGTCCATTCTAAGGCGTTTTCTGCCTTTAGCTGTTCCGTTATGCCCTGTGCCTGTTTCATACCCTCTATGAGCCTTTCAAAGCGTTCCTGTGCCTGTCTGTCAATGTCGGCAAGGTAAGCGTTAAGTCTGCCGCTTGTAAGAAGATTGGTGTATGTAACTTTGCAGTGATGCTTCAGATAATCCAAATGCCGCTGTCCCCAGATGCCTATCGGCTGTTCTTCTTCGGCGGGTACAGTTAAGCACGGTATTAAATAATCGCCTTGCCTTTCGTATTTGCCGCCCAGTTCCTCAAATAATGATTTTGCCATTGTCTGTTACCTCAAAAGCCCTCTTTAAAGGGCTTTTATGTTTATTTTGAAAAAGAGATAAAATCAATATATCCCTTTTCCCCAATTTTTACAACGGCATTGTAGGGCTTTTTCTCTTTGTTTTTGATTCCTTTTACCAGGGTTTCTTTTCCCTCTAGTAATTCTTTTACATTTGTTTTGGTGAGTTTTTTCTTTCTAAAATGTTCAGCTAAAGTAAACTTACATTCAGGATAATTTGAACAACCATAAAACGATTTTTTTAATACAATATTGTTGCCACACTTAGGACAT
>NZ_JAOTGC010000001.1:252702-261708 GCF_044427445.1 Streptococcus sp. 2020WUSS084
CCTTTTTTTATTTCGTCGTATAAGCAAAACTCAAGCTACTATCCACTCCAGATAATTTACGGAAGGTGTAGTTGGGATTGCCATTGTAGTTGGTTTCGGAGATAAGGAAGGAGCCATCTGGGTAGACTTTTTCGACGAAAGCCACATGTCCGTATTCTGTTGGTGTGCCATGTCCTCCTCCCGCAAAGGAAAGGATAGCTCCTTCTTGTGGACTTGTCCCTATCTCCCCACCGAGACTTGCGGCTGTTCGTACCCAATCTTGGCCATTGCCCATGGTACTGATAATTGGAATCTTCTCACCGTTTTTACCTTTGAGTTTTAGCCCCAGTTGGTTGATACGGGCTGCGACTCCCCAAGTACATTGACCGTAGGCATACCCCATACCGTCACCACCTCCTGGAATAGAGTTCTCAAAAAGGTCTCCTCGTACAGCTTCAAGTGCTTTTGGATCACTTTGTGCTGTCCCACCGTTGGGTTGACTAAAGCCTTTTTCAATTTGGTAATACCACTCACTTGCTCGTGTCTGACGCTCAAGTAGCTTATCCCCTGAATTTCCTTCCCAGTAAATGAGAAAGAGTTGGGCAAGACTAGCTGGACTTCCTGAATTTTTGAAGAAGTCCTTTAACCAGTTGGTGTAATAAGGACTATCCCCATGCAACATGAAATCCAGTTGTAACCCTAAGTCATACCACTTTAGATTTTTTCCTTTGGCATATTCGAGCAACAAGGTATGTCTGCGTGAACCATCTGCAGTATCTGTCCATTGTCCTAAGCCTAAACCACGTTTGAGAATATTGGGGTAGCGTCCATTGTATATCGTTGGACCATTAAGTGAGAGCCAGCCCTCATCATCCCACGAGCTATCTGTCGCACCAATAGGAGGAGATAGATAGTCGCCTTCCGCACGTTTTGGATTAATGGAGGATTCTACCGACCAATTTCCTAAAATGGCTGCGATAGCTTGATTGGTCGCACCTTTACTTTTGAGATAGTCATAAATCGCCTTGGCTCTCTCGAACTCGTCGCCACCAAACTGACCAATAGTCGGAAGAATGGTAGTCTGAACCTGAATCACGTTTGGAAAGTAGAAAGCTGGATTGACATAGACCAACTTATCCGTGTCATCATCAACCTTTTGATAGGTGACTTTTAGACCCGTTCCGTCTTTGGTTTGACCCATAATGTCTCCTGCCAAGACTTGTTGATGTTCACTCACTCGGCCTGAATGAATGCCAAACAAGGTTAGTTTAGTCTTATTGACTCCCTTACCAGATGTCAAAACAACGTTCTCCCCATCAAGAGATACCTTGCCATCCATCGGAGCCACAATGACTTGACCTTCTTTTGCTTCTAAGATGATATGGTGATGAAGCGTTGGTTTTTCATCAATGACCTCATAACCATATCGGTATAACATACTTAAACTATCTTCATCGGTCTGTCCCTGGAAGGGATTGTCCAATTCTTGAAGGGCTAAATAGTTGCCTTCTTCGGTCAACTCCTTTAGTTCTTCTTGGTCCTCATCTGACAGCTTGTAAGCAGGTTCTTTATACAAGTCAGACATGGATCTAATAGAGTCACCACCGTTTAAGTCCGTCCACACTTGACTGAGAAATGCTTTGTAGGTCGCACCACCTTTTTCCATGACATCGTCAAGCTTATAGTCTTGGTATTGATGATTCATGTAAACCATAATCTCATCAATCTTGGTGTAGTAGGCAATCCCTTTTTCATTGGTTCTCGTATGTTCCGCATCTTCCCACGTCATGTGGGTATAGGCCTTGGTCAACTCCATCTCATCTTGTTGAATGACACTACTACCTGAAACACTCATGAAAAAGCTCATCATCAAAAGGAGTATCAAGAGAATGCCTGAGACAATCCAATTCATCCAAGTGATGATCGAGCAAGGTCTTTGCTCTTTTAGCTCTTCTCTTACTTGAGCTTTTAGATATTTCTGTTCTTGTGTTCCAAAAAACTCATTTTCTGTAAAATCTTCTAATTGTAATTTTTTTGTTTTTTCCATTTTCTTTTCCTCTTTTCTTTTTTTTGATTTTTAGTTTTTTGACAACCATTTTTGTTAGGCGTTTGAGGAAGTGAAGCTGTTTTCCTCATGTTTTAAAAGCTAGAAATAAATTACAGTATACGCTCCTTTCTTTTTTCGTTTTGTTGGTTCATTTTCGCCAGTGTGTTCGTGTCGTTTGCTGTGACGAGAACGCAACATAGACACAAAGAAAACACAAGGGCGAGCTTGCTCGTTTATATACCCTTGTGTTTTCGACTGGATATGTTAAGGTAACAAACAGTAAATGACACGTTACAGACTGCAAAATGTACCAACTGAAAAAAGAAAGAATACCGTTGTGTGCTTTATTTCTCGATCAGCTTTTAAAACATGAGGAAATGTTTTTATAAAAAAAGAGTAGTTACCGTTTTTTGGTAACTACTCTTTTCCTTTTTTAAGGTTTAAAGTCCTGGAAGTTTAGGTGTTTTGGGTATTGGTGGTGTAGGTGGCTGCAAGCTTTCCAATTTTTGTTGAATTGCTTTAAATTCAGGGGTTTCTTGGTGTTGATTTTGAACCATTTTTTGCTCTATTCTCTCCAAAGTCGGTTGAATTTCTTTCCCTGATACTTTACGATTTAATTCTCTTTCTAAGGTCTCTTTCGGACTAATGGAAGGCGTTTCTAAGCTTGAATAGAGTTTCACTCCTTCTCTATTGTAAAGCCTTATATCGCTAAATAAGCCCGTTTTATGAAGGGTTTCTAAATTGGTCGGTAAGTTTTTGACAACAATATCATGCGCTTGTTTTGGTGTTGCCCTGGCTGTCATTGGATCATCTGCATACATGGTTTCATATCGTTCAATTGTTCCTAAATATGAGTTGATTTTAGGTACTGCCATGACATACATTTTTGTTTCATAACCTTTGGCTTGAAGCATTGTTGCGGTTTGAATGGGAACGTCTGTTGTTCGTCCTGTACCTTCAATCACCAAGTTATAGCCTTGATCGCTTAAACGGCTTATGATCGCTTCTGTCATGCGATTAGAATAAGGGGTAACGTGTTTTACTACGTCTTTTTCATAAAGTTTCACTAGTTCATCAAAATTAGGGTGCTGTTGTTTAAAGGTATCATTAGGTCAGTTTACAAGGAACTACACGCAGACCATGAAACGGGCTGCTGACAACAAACGGCGGTATGCTGCCCTCTTCGGGAGCATACCGCCTGTTTTGTTGTCTGGGGTTTCCAAAGGGGGCAACGCCCCCATTTGGCACACGACTTTGCGAAGCAAAGTGTAGTGTGTTATACGCTCTGCCGGCGTTGCCGTGAAAATGCCGTTGCCGCCGGGGAGGGCAAGGGCATTTGAAGCGGCAGGAAAACAGGGCTGTGCTTGCGTGGCGTGGAGCCGCAAGCGCAGGTCTGGACTCATCAGCAGACAGGGCGTATATGAAAGCCCCAGTTCCTCGTCCTACGCTCCAACTTGTGGACAAAGTGTCCCGAAGTTGTGGCCACACTCCCGGAAAAGTAGCAGGACAACGGGCAACCGTCAAGGCTGAAATGAACGGGTTTACACCCGGCCTTGACCTCCGCCCGCTGTCCCGCTGGATGGGTGGACAAGGCGGCCAATCCCTCAAAGTGCTTGGCCGCTCTCTTTCTGATTTTGAGGTATTCAGTTTTTCAAAATTGAATAATCAAAATAAATTTTTTCGATTGAAAAAATTTTATTTGTTATCATCTTCAATGCCATATTTTTTCTTTTGCCGAATCACATAATTACTGATTTTTTCATCATATAGTGGATACTGGTAATCCAACTGGCATGCCACTTCTGACGAAACCTCCCGGAACAATGCCATACATTGTTCAAAGGATTCCCACATATGGGGATAGGAATCCATATTATAAGTGGACATAAGTCGTTCCCACAATTCCTCTGGGACATATTGCTTCATAAATTTATAGTTTTTTCCCAAACTGAAATGAAATCCCTGTTTGATACCAATCAGCCAGGAAATCATGCGAAGCAATTCTTTTCGTACTATATCATTCATATGGTCAATAGCAAAAAGAATTTCTTTGCGGCATAAGCCCTTTACTACATATGTTGTAGTATTCCAAAATTCATTACAGCAATCGTCAAACATTCTTTGAGTAGGCTTCTGCAAGTGGTAGTCTATATCCGTTGGTATTGGCGGCTTTACGATACGGTTGTCTTTATCCAACAGTAACTTTACCAGTTTATCCCATGTAAAATACTCGTCTATCAGTTCCAGCGGCAGCAAAGTTAAATCTATCTTAACATCATCAGTAAACAGCATTAAATATGAAAATCCCTTTTCTACAGCTGGAAATAATTCCATATCTTCCGGCTTTTGCAGAATCAACCTTTCACCAAATATATCTAGCCATTTATCATCACTTGTGAAGCTGTCCATATCCGTAACAAAAAAAGTAATATCAAAATCCTGAAAATCATCAGGCGGAATATTTGTATTTGTTCTAGATCCTTCCAAAGTAACCATGCGAATGCGTTTGTCTGTTTTTGCAAAATTCAAAACAATATCATAAACTTCCTTTTCTGATCTCATTTTTATCTCCTCCAATTATTGAAATAGGTGTGAAGCCATTTTAGGGCTTTCCCGCCTTGATTACCCTTTAGCAAAGACGGGCGGGACTGTCAACGGCGGCGCATGAAATGCGCCGTTCATCTTGACCGTTGACTGGCTCGGCTGGCTTTGCTATCTTCCTGACAAATGGGAATGTCTAAGATAGTAAAGACGTCCCACATGCAACTCTTTCTTTTATTGCGGAAACCGTATCTTTAATTGTGAATGTAGTTGTGTCTATGACATTTGATTCATATACTCCCAAACCGGAAAATTGCTCCCACATTGTTTCCACTAATTCAATATTTGTTTTTCTATCTAATTTTGAGCGTTCCACAGCTCGCTTCATAGTTTCTTTTTTACTCGCTCTTAATACAATATAGTGTACCTCGTAATCTTCTTGGGCAAGAGCTTTCCATGGCTCCAAAAACCATGGCCCGACAATCCCATCTACAATTACATCATATCCGCCACGAGCATATCGCTTTGCAGCCTCTAAAAAGGCTTCAATGACAACCAGATTTTGCTTGTTGGATTCTGGCAAATGTGGTGGTATTGCGCCTTTGCTTAAGTAATGAAAAAAGTCATCGGTGTGCATATGCACTGATTTATCCATATCTGATTCCTTTGCGACAATTGACGCAGTTGTTGTTTTTCCTGTCCCCGGTGAGCCTGTAATCACAATAATTCTTCCTTGATTCATCTATATTTTCCCTCACAATTTGAATTTATCACTTTGTTCCTGCCTGCTCAATCATCTTCTTCGCAAACTCGTTTTCCCTGACCCTGGTTGCCCACCAAGTAAAAAAGCGGTTGGCGATTCAACCGCTTTTTTTCCTTGAATCAATTCTTCTAAATTATCATTTAAGCGATTCTCAAATTGTTTGTCAGTAAAATTGACTATATTTGCCATATTAAGCCACTTTCTCTTTATTCAAAACTTGTTTTGAGTAACGATTCATTGACCGCCAATACTCATGAACGGCTTGTAATTCTTCTAAAGAATAATCAAAAAGATTTACACGTTTTGCAAGCTTTAATTGGTTTAATAAATTGACTTCCAATAATTGAGAGTCATTTTTATTTAATTCATGGTTCAAAACATAGTTTAATACTCGATTATAAACGCTTGCCGATAATTCGTTAATGATCTCTATTTCAAATGTTTTTTCATACGTAACTGCCATTTCATTTTCACTCCTTTTAAAGTTTGTCAGGTAAATATTTCCGTATATATTCTTCTAAGGCTTGATCCATAACTTCTTTTACGTTTCCGCCATTCTTTGCTGTTTCGATTTTTATGATATGGTGCAAGTCGGCACGAACACGAACCGTCTTATCCCCCATTATATCTTTTTTTGCGCTGATTGGCGTATCATTTCGTTTTGCTTTTTGTGCGCCTAAATTTCCCACGATCGCTCACTTCTTTCTATTTCTTCTTACTATTTATTTTATCATCACCTATCACAAATCACAAGTGATTTGTGATTAATCACTTGTGATTTGTGATTCTATTCTTTTTCATTTTCTAATTGAATGATTCGCTCAATCATTTCAAAAAATACGTTCTCATACATAGACAAAACTTTTTTGTCATAGCCTTTGTGTTCTGTAATGCCATTTTTAGACCAAGTACTTACTTTATTACTTCGCTTGATAATATTTCGGAAAACCAAATTATCCTCTTTATGTTCTTTGTACAGTTCTTCCAGGTTTGATTTTATCGTTGCGCTGTCCGTATCAACTAAATAAGGAACAAAACCAATCATATCTAGTCCAGGGTTAAACTGTTCTTGCAAATCAATCAAATAGGAAATATAGTTTTGAATGTTGTTTGTACTTTCTTCTTCTGCTTGTAAAGGGATCATAACGTAATCACTCGCCACGATTGCATTATTTGTATAAACGCTTGGCGTTGGTACAGTATCAATAATAATAAGATCATAGTCACTTTTTAAAGGTGCTAAAAGAGTAGCAAGCAATCTACTTTCATTTTCAAACGTCCATGAGCGAGTTAATTTTGGCAGTAACATCAAATCAAACGTGCCAGGGATCAAGTCTAAATTATCAGTCAAATGAATAATAGAAGAAGCCAAGTTTCCATTTTTCAAGCCTTCATAAAAATTGACACGTGGCAATTCTACCTCAAAAGTTTTTGCTAAGTCTTTTGTCAATGTTGCCTGTAAGTCCTTATCGATCATTAAAACTTTTAAATTCAATTTGTCTGTCAAGTAAGCAAACATAGTCGATAATTTGGACTTTCCAACACCACCTTTAAAGTAATTATTCAAGATAATAATTGCTTCATTTTTATTGTTTAAAATACGTCTTAATTCTTCAAGTATTTTTAGTTTTTCCTTCTCCATAACTACGCCCCATTCTTTTTTTGTATAGTAATATTGTATCATTAAGAATCACAAATCACAAGTGATTTGTGATTAATCACTTGTGATTTGTGATAAGTGATTTGTGATTAATATATAAAAGCCCTCTTTAAAGGGCTTTTATGTTTATTTTGAAAAAGAGATAAAATCAATATATCCCTTTTCCCCAATTTTTACAACGGCATTGTAGGGCTTTTTCTCTTTGTTTTTGATTCCTTTTACCAGGGTTTCTTTTCCCTCTAGTAATTCTTTTACATTTGTTTTGGTGAGTTTTTTCTTTCTAAAATGTTCAGCTAAAGTAAACTTACATTCAGGATAATTTGAACAACCATAAAACGATTTTTTTAATACAATATTGTTGCCACACTTAGGACATTTTCCTACAAGGGGTCCCGAGCGCTTAGTGGGAATTTGTACCCCTTATCGATACAAATTCCCCGTAGGCGCTAGGGACCTCTTTAGCTTCTTGGAAGCTGTCAGTAGTATATCTAATAATTTATCTCCATTCCCTTTAGTAACGTGTAACTTTCCAAAATTTAAAAAAGCGACTCATAGAATTAATTTCCTCCCGTTAAATAATAGATAACTATTAAAAATAGACAATACTTGCTCATAAGTAATGGTACTTAAATTGTTTACTTTGGCGTGTTTCATTGCTTGATGAAACTGATTTTTAGTAAACAGTTGACGATATTCTCGATTGACCCATTTTGAAACAAAGTACGTATATAGCTTCCAATATTTATCTGGAACATCTGTGGTATGGCGGGTAAGTTTTATTAAGACACTGTTTACTTTTGGTTTAGGATGAAAGCATTCCGCTGGCAGCTTAAGCAATTGCTGAATCGAGACTTGAGTGTGCAAGAGCAACCCTAGTGTTCGGTGAATATCCAAGGTACGCTTGTAGAATCCTTCTTCAACAATCAGATAGATGTCAGACGCACGGCTTTCAAAAACCACTTTTTTAATAATTTGTGTGCTTAAATGGTAAGGAATATTCCCAACAATTTTATACCTCTGTTTGTTAGGGAATTGAAACTGTAGAATATCTTGGTGAATTAAAGTGACACGAGTATTCAGTTTTAATTTTTCTGACGATAAGTTGAATAGATGACTGTCTAATTCAATAGACGTTACCTGTTTACTTATTTTAGCCAGTTTCGTCGTTAAATGCCCTTTACCTGTTCCAATTTCGTAAACGGTATCGGTTTCTTTTAAATTCAATTGTTTTATTATTTGGTTGAGTACTTTTTCACTCGTTAAAAAGTTTTGAGAATATTTTATATTTTTGTTCATGTTATCACTCCTGAAGTGATTACATCTATAAACAAATACAGAAGTTAAACGATTTGTTTGTAATTTTAGTTATCTGTTTAAAAAGTCATAAGATTAGTCACTGGTAGGAATTAATCTAACGTATTTATTTATCTGCGTAATCACTGTTTTTAGTCTGTTTCAAAACAGTAGATGTTTTATCTACATAACGCATTTGGAATACCAACATGACGAATCCCTCCTTCTTAATTACAAATTTTTAGCATCTAATTTAACTTCAATTCCTATTATACAAAATTTTAGTCTTTTTGCCAACTAATTGCGATTGGCAGTTTTTCTGACTCCATCAACTCCTTAAATTTCTCCACATCGATTGGCTTATCCAGTATGTCTTTACTAACATCT
This sequence comes from Streptococcus sp. 2020WUSS084, assembly GCF_044427445.1. Classification (NCBI taxonomy): domain Bacteria; kingdom Bacillati; phylum Bacillota; class Bacilli; order Lactobacillales; family Streptococcaceae; genus Streptococcus; species Streptococcus sp. 2020WUSS084. Next base: position 261,373 of record NZ_JAOTGC010000001.1, read on the forward strand.
ATCGCTTCAATTGCGTAAGGGCTTTGAAGGAGTTCTTCCAGTTTTTGAACCCCAATCTTATAAGCTGAATCTTGAGCTAAGGCTTGCCTAGCCGACCATTCTAAGAGCTTTAAGAGGGTTCTAACTGTCAATAAACTACTTCTTTCCACGTATTGCATCGCTTGACGTTCTTGTTGTTCAGATGACATGGTGACCTCCTCTTTTTTTCGATTCCCTATCAAACATAAGGAGACTGGGCAAAAACTAGCCAGTAAATAAAAAACACAGATAGATTCAAGCTGATTCTGATGAAATTCAGCCGAACTGTCTGTGTTTTTCTTTTTGTTTCTATTATCA
>NZ_JAOTGC010000001.1:261718-275741 GCF_044427445.1 Streptococcus sp. 2020WUSS084
GTAAATAAATACAGAAGTTAAATGATTTGTTTGTAATTTTAGTTATCTGTTTAAAAAGTCATAAGATTAGTCACTGGTAGGAATTAATCTAACGTATTTATTTATCTGCGTAATCACTGTTTTTAGTCTGTTTCAAAACAGTAGATGTTTTATCTACATAACGCATTTGGAATACCAACATGACGAATCCCTCCTTCTTAATTACAAATTTTTAGCATCTAATTTAACTTCAATTCCTATTATACAAAATTTTAAGATACTGCACTATCAACACACTCTTAAGTTTGCTTCTAAGTCTTATTTCCATAACTTCTTTTACGTTTCCGCCATTCTTTGCTGTTTCGATTTTTATGATATGGTGCAAGTCAGCACGAACACGAACCGTCTTATCCCCCATTATATCTTTTTTTGCGCTGATTGGCGTATCATTTCGTTTTGCTTTCTGTGCGCCTAAATTTCCCACGATCTCTCACTTCTTTCTATTTCTTCTTATTCTTATTTTATCATCAACAATCACAAATCACTTGTGATTTGTGATAAGTGATTTGTGATTTGTGATTTGTGATTAATATATCACATTCTTTTTTATTTTGAATGTCCGCAAAATCCGTCCTACATCAGACGGCCTCCAGGGAACGTCTAAATGGTGGACTGCTTTCATACGTGATTGGACGTTTAATCCTGTTCCCCCTTTTTCCGTAGAAGCCATGAGAATCCGTACTTCTCCGCTATTGACCTTTCTAGACAGTAAGTTTTTCTTTTCATCAGTATTGGCATCATGCACAAAGGCAATTTCTTCTTTTGGTATCCCTCGATCGACCAGCAAGTCCTTAAGTTCATTGTAGACATCAAACCCTTCTTCCTTACTTTTAGGGGTTCCAATATCTGAGAAAATCATCTGAGTGGCTTTGTATTCAGCTCCTTCACGGTAAATCCGCTCGACATTATCGACTACTTGAAGGATTTTCTGATTATCCGATAAGGAGTAAGCAGGGTCAATCAACCGCATATCAATGGCTAGTTTTCTGGCTTCCCCGGTTATCTTTAACATATTATCTCTACTTGGATCGACACTACCTGACTTGATAGCGTCCGAACGCTCTACCAGCTCTTCTAAATAGTATTTCTGAGCTTGCGTTAACTCGCTTTCCACCGCAATAATCTTAGCTTCAGGTACAGGTAAGTCAAGCATATCTGAGGTCTGAATATCGGCAGTTTCCTTATAGATTCGCATGAGTTCAGGCAAGTTGACAAATTTCTTAAACCGTTTCTTAGGTTGGTATTTATCACCTGTCGGGGCTAGTTCCATGGAGTTTTCGATATTCCCAAAAGCCCCAACCCACGAATCAAAATTGGATACCTGGTATCGCTCTAAAACATCAGGTTGAATGTAATTCATCATGGTGAAAAGTTCACTAATAGAGTTAGAAACTGGTGTTCCTGTCGCAAAAACGACATTTCTATCTCCATGCTCTGCCTGAACCTGTCTCACCTTCATCTCCATGTCTACGTTCTTTTTTGAAGTCGTGTTGGTAATGCCGGCTACATTCCCAAGTCCAGTGATTGGACGGATATTCTTGAAGTGATGAGCCTCATCCACAAAGAGAAAATCAATGCCAAGGTTTTCAAATTCGATAAAGGTATCTCGCTCTAGTTTTTGGAGTTCTTCCAACTGGTGCTCCAATCCCTTAATCGAACGCTCCGCTTCTTTCACCGTATAATCAGAATCACTTCCTAGCTTGATTTCTCTGAGTTGCTCAAGTTTGTCATTGATATAGGTGACCTGTTTTTCACGACTCATCGGTATTTTCTCAAACTGGGAATCCCCAATGACAATCGCATCATAATCCCCTGTAATAATCCGAGACACAAACTGCTTACGTTTGGCTTTGGCAAAGTCTTTCTTAGTGGTCACATAGACTTTTTTGGTTGGGAAGAATTTCATGATTTCTTGACCAAACTGAGCAGTCAGACTAGACGGCACCACATAAAGTGGTTTATGTACCATTCCGAGTTCTTTCAGTTTGAATCCTGCCCCAAGCATGGTCAAGGTTTTTCCAGACCCTACCTCATGGGCTAGTAGGGCACGTTTTTCCTCCACAATTCGTTGAATGGCATTCTTTTGGTGAGGACGTAAGGAGATATTCTGGGCAAGTCCATCAATGGTTAAATGACTACCATCATAGGACTTTGATACTGTACGATTGTAGAGCCTATTATAGGTGTCTTCAATCATTTGTTGGACTTCTGGATACTTTGCTACAAAACCTTGAAAGAGTTCTTGTAGGTGTGTTTCCTTGGCACGTAGGACCGTTGTTTTCTCCACATCTGTCACATTCTTTTTCTTATCCCCTTCGACAACTTGTTTTGTGATGGTTGGTTGATTGGAATTCAGGAGATTTTCAAAGATTTTTCGACCACTATCATAGCGTGAAGCAGGGACACCTAAACTCCTATCCGTTGCGTTGGAATAGGTGTAGGCAAACTTAGATTGGTAAGTGATAACCCCGTCAATGGGACTGACTTCTAGGACTGTCGCTACTTCTTGGTCTGACAGTTCATAGGCTTTCCCCATAAAGGTTTCTTGGGCAAATTTTCCGTAAATAGACAAAGGAATCCAGCGTGAACCGATTCGATAATCAATGTCTGCTAAAGTAATGCGTTCTGGTTTGACTGTTTCTAGAAGTCCTGCATAATGCGGCCAGTTAAAGTCCTGATTGTCTTGTTTGACAAATAGGTCCACCACTTCTAACTTGCTAACGACATCCCCTGACAGAAAGTCTTGGCGAGAAACATAGGTCAGCTCCCCATTCAAATACTTCTCAGGATCAGGCATAATGAGGTCACCTAATTCCTCAATCAAGGTCATCTTCGATTCAACCTGATAGATGGACATCATATAATCGAAATCAACACCTCGTCCGTCAGCCAAGCTCGAATTTAAGGCATCAAGGGCAGTATGTACCTTTTTAACCTCTTTTTCGGGACGCACCAGAGCCTTCTCAAAGGCAAGGGATTTAGTATAGATAACAGACTTTCCACTTGGATCCAGACGTTCATCTTCCAAACTAGCAAGAAGCGAATACTTATCATCACTATCAAAAAGATTGCGGTTCACTGCACTGTTCAAATACCCATAGTGTTTGACAAAGCTATCATAGGTACGATTGAGTTTGCCTAACAAATAGTTAAAAGTCTTCTTATCATAGTCATAATGGCGTTGAATGGCAATGACCTCTTGGTAAGCATTGCGAATATCGACCATTCCTTTGATTCGTGCCACTTCTTTATCAGACAAAGGAGCTTCATAGAAAACTGTCTTTTTATAATAACCCTTAAATTGTCCACGTTTGGCTGTATCATCGGTCACATAGACATCTAGAGCAGTGTTATCAGTCACTTCTAAGGCATTAAAGCGATCAATCTGCTTTTGAGAATGTTTGGTGTCCCATGCTTTGAAGTTGCCCTCTTCATCGACATAGTAACTGATTTCTTCCGTCTTGGTTCCGACTCGAATGCCTTTATTATCTCGATAGTAGACCGTAGCACCCTGGTAACCAAAACTGTACTGACCCAGATTCTCCCTCATTTCAACTGGAATGGAGGTATCAATGACTTGTTTAATCAACACATCTGGGTTAATGATGACTTCATTTCTATGAATCTCTCTTGGGGCTTTTACTTGATGTAGAGCTGCTTCAACACTTTCAATCAAGTCATCACTAGTCCCCTTAACAGAAAGTGTTCCACCGTTAAAGTTTCTAACCTCATAGGTTCCTAGCACTTGGCTATTGTATTCTCCATCAAAGTAAGGATTGAGCCAAATGCGACTATCCTTCTCATAGCGAATAGAACCTGAAAAGGCTAAGTCATCTGCCACATATCCCTTGTCTAAGTGTTTCTGGAAGAATAACATATCCGTTGTGACACTCGTTCCTGCAATGGCCTTAAAGGCAGAATCAGGCAGTCGAACCCCACCAAGAAATTCAGTTGTCTCACGAATATCTTGGAGGATATTTTCTGTTCGCTTATCCATAGTTCCTGTGGAAGAGATAATCGCTACTTGTCCACCATCATGGACCAAATCAAGTGACTTTTTGACAAAGTAATCATGAATCATGTAAGGCCTATCGTACCTGTTATCCGCAATTCGTATATTGGCAAAGGGCACATTTGAAATCACCAAATCAAAACTATTGTCGTTAAAAGCCACCGTCTCAAAGCCCTTAATTTCAATGTGACTATTTGGATGAAGGTGTTTGGCAATAGCTCCTGTAATGGTATCTAATTCCACACCATATAACTCACTCTTTTCTCTTAAGTGTTTGGGCATAGCCGCAAAAAAATTCCCTGTTCCCATGGAAGGATCTAGAATTTTACCACCTGTAAAACCATCTCTTTCCAACTTATCCCACATCTGACGGATCAAGGCTGGGTCTGTATAATAGGCTGTCAGAGAGGACTGTTTCATATCCGAATACTCTTTATCAGTGACTAGGCTTTTCAGTTCTTCTCGTTTCTTAGAAAATTTTGGATTATAGTCATCAAAAAATTCATTGGCTAGTCCACCCCAGCCTACATATTTGGCAAGGAGTTCTTGTTCACTTGGTGAAGCATTGCGGTGCTCTACTTCTAGATTTTTTACCAAACGAATAGCCGCAATGTTTGTCTCAACCTTATCTCTAGCAGTCTTAGGATAAAAGTCCGTCATATCTTCTGGAAAATAAAAGTCCGTTACTGGAATCTCTGGAATTGATTCCCCTAAATTCTCAATAGGACCTTGGTTGTTTGGTTGGACAACAACATCATTGTTAGGTTCCTCTACACTACTTGGTTCCAATAGTCCAACACTCTGAACTGGCTCCTCTTCCAGAAATGAAAAAAGATTTAGTTCTTGGTCCGCTTCTTCTAACTCTGTTTGTTTTTCTGCCTTTGGCTGATGAAGTGCCTGACTGACTTCTTCCCAGGTCCTCAAATAAAGAACTGGATTTTGTTCAATGATATCCGAAAAATCATTAACTAACTCAATCCGAATCAAACCGTTCAATCGAGCATCACTGACCGACACGACCTCAAAGTCCTGTCCCTTATAGGAAACCAATGACCCCAGAGGATAAGTGTCCAATACTCTCTGGACTAGTGGATTTTCCGCTAACTCTTCATCAACCACTACTTTCGTCTCAGCTTTCTCTAGCTTCCTTTTCCAATCTCTAAGGGTTAAATCTGGCTGATTAATCTTATCCTTTTCAAAATGCTCCGCGTCTTCTCTGCTAAGTTCTTGGTGTAAAAAGGCGTAGGCAACTTGTCGCAGCTCTTCAATGGAAAGCTGGCTACCAAAGAAAAATTCAACCTTTTCATGGCTTAGTCCCATTTGGAGTAGTTCTGTCGCAAGGGCTAGTTGAGTTACCGAGGCTTTGGGATAACCACCTAGTAAAGCAAGGTCCGCATTTTTCAAACGAAAACGACCTGCCGCATCCAATAAAATACCGACTTGGTCTGATTCAAACTGAGATAGCTCAATCCCTAGCTGAGTCAATTTTTCTTGATTTTCTATCCTAATAGCTCGTCCAATTTTTTCTAATTCCTTTTCTTCGATTATAGTCAATGTTCTTTTCAACTCATAGGGACTGCCATCAGCTTCTAGATAGGTAAGTAACTCCTCGCCCTCAAAGACTGGTGTCATTTCCATTTCAGTGTCAAAATCACCTCGTTTAAAACTTGGGACTTTGGAACGTTCATTACGAATTTGGTCAAAATATGTTAGAATCTCAAATTTACGTCGTAAAGATAACTCTTCATAGGCAGGCAGATGACTGGTTTTTCCAGTTCGGATATCCAAATGAGACAAATCTACGTCCAAACTAGCAATAATCAAAGAGCCATCTTCTCTAAAAGATATTGCTTGATTACTACTCACTTTGTGCTCATCAACAGTTTCTTCATTTTCTAGAACAGTTTCATCAGCTCTTGTTTCAAGCTCAGGCTCGTAAGTCAATAGAAACTGCTCAATATCTCGGCTGATTCGATCCGCTAAATTATTAGCTACACGATACACATTGACCAAATTAGCTCCCCTACTCTTTTGTAATAGAGAATCTGGTGAAATAGTTTGGTAGTGTCCATTTGAGTCTAATAGTTGAAAACGAGTGGCCAGATTGAACAAGGCCACTTCAATCACCAAGTCTTTTTCAGACGGCGATAGTTTGTCGAGTTTTTGGAGACCAGTTTGGCCGAAAACTTGTGTATAGGTCAATAGATCATGAGCAGTATCATAAGGACTAGCCTGGACAAAAGCTGAAACATCTGTCTCAAAGTGAAGTACCTGAACAGATCTTTTGATTCCCTGCCTATTGGTCATAAACTGACGAATAAGACTATCCCACTCCTCATCAAAATGCTCTGCTTGGTAATATAAAAATGCCTCAAGCAGGGCTCTATCACGAGGAATGATGGCTCTCATCATTTGTAGTAAGACTTCTTGATTCATTTTCCCTCCCATTTTAAAAGGGCTGAGAGTTTTTCTCAGCCCTTTGCGTTAATCTAGGACCAAGGCTCGTTGGTCTCTTTCTTGTGGAATACCTTCCATTACAGTTGCCACATAGTGTTGTAAGAAATGACTTTTCTGGTCTAGTAAATCTTTTTGCAAGGCAAGGTGAACCAAATCTCCAAAATAATCCTGACTGGAAATAGCCAAGTCCTGTTGAATCATGGCCTGTAAGGTTTCAAGGCTAAGTGGTGAATAATCGTCACTATCCAAAACCTCATACTGTTCCAAGGTGTCTGAGAGACTATTTGAGGACATTAAATCCATAATAAAACTAGAGCCTTCACCTGTTCGGTACAGCTTTTCCAGAATATCAGTCATATCAGCTTTTACTTCATCCTGATAACTATCAACTTTAACTCGTAGCTTATCACTAATCAAGGATAGGTCATCCTCATCCATATAATCTTGATAAACCTGATTGAGGATTGTTCTATCAGAAATACTTAATTCCAAAGAGAGAAAGGCTTTGATAAACTCTTGGTAATCGACCTTCTCCATTTCAGACAAAGCCTCTTTCATGGTGTCAAAGTTCCAAGCCATCACACAACTCCTTTTGTGGGACTAGTGGTGAATGTCCAGATTGTAGCTCTTCTAAATCAGCTTGACCATCACCATCTGTGTCAACAGACTGCGGATTGGTTCCGAAAGCCAGTTCCTGAGCATCTGTCAAACCATCTTGGTCTGAATCCTTTTCATAAATAGTTTTTGGATTCATCTACTTCTCCTCCTTTTTCTTCAGTCCATAAGCCGTACCAAGTAGAATACCAGCTCCAATCAAGCCCAAAAGGGATTCCTGTTCCCCTGTATTTGGCAAAATGCTTGCTGGAATAGGCGGTTCAATAGTCTCAATTGGTGGTTGAGGTGGTGTGGGTTGATTTGGACTTGGTTCTTCAGGTTGAGGTGTATGTGTTACAACTGTATTTGAACTGATGACATAGCCATTCACTGTATGAAGGTAGGTATTCTCCACCTGACCAGTCGCAATCCGTTTCATTTGAAGGTATACATCTGCCTGAAAGGCTGAACCATCAGAGATAGTCTCTAAAAAGGATTTATCAAATGAAATTGACACTAGGCCATTTTCTGTATCCACCTGTTGCAAGGTATATTTCGTGACTTCTGTTCCCTCTTTTAAGACAGAACCGTCTTTGAGGCTGACATCCGTCATCAGATAGCTGCGGTAAACACCATTGTACTCATCATGCTTTTCATCATAGTTATCTTCAAAACCATATTCAAATAAATCAGTCGCACGATTGCTTGAAATCAATGCTCCAACCAAGCGATAGTTAAAGGTTTGATGCAAGGCCACTTCTTTCCCGTCAAGGCTGGCATCTTTATGAGACAAGTCGATCACCACATCTTTTTGTGGGTCTAATTTTGGAACATTATTCACCACTGTTTCCGTGACATAGGCCAAGCCAAAATCAATCTGATAGGCTGTATTTTCATACTGACCACTTGTTTTGGTCAACTCATTTTTTACCGTCATCGGAAGCGTGACAACTAAGGTTTGACCAGTCTTCACATAGGTATCATAATAGGCTTTTGGATCATCGCTACTAAGGACCTGAATGGCTCCTTTAGGTGTAAACTGACGTTTAGCCATGGCATCTTGAACAACTTTCGGAGCTTCTGACAAACTAGCGTAGGTGCTGACAGAGATACCAGATACACGATTGCCATCCTTATCCAAAACTTGAATGCCATCAGGATTTAGGGTAAGGGCTTCTTCTGGGTAATCGTCTACCATGTAAAATCCCTTGGCAAGAACATCATCCGTCACGACCATGTCCTTGTATTGATTGTAATCCAAAACAATTTTGTAATAATTGACCGTATTCGGAAGGACAGTCTTTCCATCAATTGACATGCCTTCTTGATTGGTATTAGACTTATGTGGAGTTACTTTAGGGACAAAATTGGTCACCGTGTTGGTTACATAAGCTTGGCCAAAATCCACCTGATAAGCCACATTTTCATAAGTCTTCCCTGAATTAAGCATGGTTTCCAAAACCGTCATCGGAGTGACAATGGTAATATTCTCCCCCTTAGTCACATAAGATTCAAAAAAGGCTTGTGGGTCCTCAGGCATAAAAACTTGAAAAGCTCCTTTAGGCTGAATTTTTTGTTTCGAAAGGGCTGCTTGTAGCGTTTTAGGAGCTTCTGATAATTGAGAATAAGCCTTCACCGTGATTCCTGAAACTGTTTTGCCATCAGATGTGACAAACTGAATAGCTGCTTCATCCGGCAATAAAGCTTCTTCTGGATAATCATCCACAAAGTAAAAACCTTGTGCAATCTGAGAGTTGTCTGCTTTAATCCCTCGGTATTGGTCCAAGTCCCATGAAAGAGTATAGTGATTTTGACTTCCCACTAGCATGGGCTTCCCATTGATGTCTACTTTGTCTTTATTGAGGTTTTGTTTCTTGGGTTCTGGAGAAACAAGGGTGTTGGTCACTTCCTTGGTTTCATAGCCATTGCCGAAATCGACTTGATAAGCCTTGTTTGTATAGGTCTTTGTCTGACCATAGAGACTATCTTTCACCGTCATTTTGGTCAAAAGAGCTAAAGAAGTTCCTGTTTGAACATACTGGTCATAAAAGGCTTGGTTGTCATCCGGCATAAAGACTAGAAAGGCACCTGTCGGTGTAATCTTAGCACGAGCTAATTTATCTTGAAGGTCTTTAGGGGCTTCATTTAGTGAAGCATAGTTTTTAACCGTTATGCCTGATACCTTCTGACCGTCAAGGGTTGTAACAGCTGTGCCATTTTCCACCACATCGAGCACTTCCTCTGGGTAATCGTCCACAAAGAAGAAGCCTCGTGCAATTGTCTCTTTAGCAGAACGATCTCCCTTATACTGGTCCAAATCCCAAATCAATCGGTAGTGATTGTTTGTGCCAAGGGCTACGACCGTGTCATTAATGAGGACACCATCCGCATTTTCATTGTTTTTATCTGGTGTAATGAGTGTAGTTGTCTCCCCATCACCTGGTGTACGAACCGTTACAACATTTGAAGTAACTGTGTAAGTATTGGTTGTGCCCTTGTTCAAAAGGAGTTTGTAACTATTGGAATAGGTTGCCCCATCATTTTGAACAGAACCATAGAGTTTTGGAGCAGTCAGTTGATAAACCTTAGTTAAATCTTTATTAACCTCCTGCAACAAGGTTTCCTTTGCAGTTAAGGTCACAAAATTCTTAGTCTCATCAAAGCTAAGGACATAGTTTCCATTCTCTTTTTGTGTTGTTTCCTTATCAAATAGGTAACCAGCAGGCAAGTAGTCCTCAAAAATGAGACTAGTCGTTTGGGCACGATTGGGCGATAAGGCATCAACTGTTAAGGGATAAATCACCGTTGAATCTTTTGCGACAGTTTTCTCATGAAGATTAGCTTGGTCACTATTGACCACTTCTTTCATAATCTCTGGAGTTGTCGTCAAACGGTACGCATGATAATGGACAGTGGGAACTTGTAGTGGCGTTGGAAGTTCTTTTGGAATAGGTTTGACAGGTAAGGTTACTTTGGTCAAGGACAGACTAGGCTGCACTACTTCTTCCAAAGGCTTTGGCGTGAAGGTCACAGGCTTTTCTGGTGTAAAAGTTTTTGGTGTATAGATATCTGGTGTTACCGTAATAGGTTCTGGAATGGGTTCAAGTTCCACCGTTACATGAGGTTTGGGACTATATGGTTTTACTGTACGTGCCACTGGTAGGGTATTTAAGGCAAACCAGTATGACAAGCCAACATTCTGTGGCATATCGCCTTGGCCAAAGGTTACTGTGTAGGTATTACCTGATGTAACTGTTGAGACAATAGCTCCTTTATAAGCATAACGACTTGATGTGGTATCCCATTCCTCAGGTAAATTCAAATCACTTGCACGGTTGGAACCCAACGAACGGGCCAGACCTTCATTAGTCACTTGAACGGTAGAACCATTAATCGGTACAAATTTCCCAGATGAATCTTTGACATATTCTAAACCAATGTCATTATGATTGAGGGAAGAGTGTGTGAAGACTCCTGGCTTTTCTTTGGAGAAGGTAACTTGTGAACCGTCTTCCAAGAAATACTTAGCAACTACACGAAACTCCATCTTGTCTGTTCGCCAGTCACCATTTCCATCATTTCGATAGGCAATGAAGCCCTCGGTAGGATCATTTGGCACAACCAGTTTCACAGCATCGGTTCCAGCTGGCGATACAAGGTTGGTAATAGCGTAAGTCACACGACTAATCTTTTTCCCATCAAATCTTGCATTTTGAAGATTTTGATAGTTAAAACTAAGGGTCTCACCTGTTTTGAAGCTATCATAGACAAAGAATCCAGTTGAATCCAAAATTCTTGAGTAGCCACCCAGCATAGCATCACCAGTTGAAATGATTTGATTAGGATTTCGGGTAATGGCTCCATGTTGTGCTTGTGGCTCACCGTTATTGAGATTGAGGGCTTGAGCAAGGGCTTCAGAAATATAACCTTCTTCACCTTTTGAAATCTCGGCTAAGTCACGTTGATAGCGTTCCATTTCTTTGGCATTGTAGGCATCAATCGCTTCATTTTCTTTTCTGGCTGCAGCTTCTTTTTCTTGATTGCGTTTTGTAATAGCTTCAATCTCGGCTGCTCGATCTGAAACTAATTGTTGTTTCTCCTGATTCGCTTGATCTACTGCGGCTTGACCTGCACGGTTTTCAGCATCAACAGCTGCTTGACCAGCCTGATTACGCCTTTCAATGGCTTCATTACCTGCCTTTGCCTTAGCAAGTCCAGCTTCATTTTCTTTTTGAATGGCCTGGTTTTTCGCAACAATATCATCTGTCTTGGCTTTCTTTATTAGATAATCCGCTACAGCTTGCTTGTTAGTTGATTGAATACTTTCAACACCCTTGCCATAGTTTGTATAGTCAAGTACAGATGTCCCATTTCCTGATGAAAATACTTGTTCTTTTACTGTCACATCAGCATCTGCATACCGAGTTTTTAGGTCATTGACTTTGGTATCAACCCAAGCATTTGTCTCTTTACCAATTAGATTGGCCCCTTCGTAGGCCTGTGTCAGCTCCTTATTTTCTTGTTCAATTCGGACTTTTTCATCCTCATAAGCTGCTTTGTCAGCTTTGTAGGTTTCAGTAACTTCATTGATAACCTCAACTTGTTTTTGGGCATCTGCTTCTGCTTTAGAAATTTGTTGGTTGGTTTCAGTCGCAGAAGTTGTATTTCCCAAATCCATTGGGCTATCTTCAACAGTAGAAACACCTTCAGCCTTAGCTTCTTCAACTGCTTGTGTTACCGTATCATGTGGTACGGTGACAGCAATCGCACCGTTAGATTGTCCAGTTGACCCTAAACTTTCAGTTTGTTCAGAAACAGGGTTTGGTTGTGCTTCTGGTAAATTCGTGGCTGGATTTTCCGTTTGTTGAATAGTGCTGTCAACTGATGTTGTAACTTCATCAGCATGTGCAACCGTCCCTCCCCAAGCAACAACAGCGGTCACCATGGTTCCAAGGGCAACTGAACATAGAGTACGGTATTTTTTACTCTTGCGAAAGACGTGTTTCTCGCCTTTTTCCTGATTGACAAGAAAGTGATGATTACATGTTTTGGTCATAAATAGTCCTTCTTTTCTTTTTTATGTAGCAACAAACTGTCACTCTTTATTAGATACGAGGGCGTTAAACGAGCACGACAAAAATAGGAGTTTTGACGAAGAACTTTCCGTTCTAGGAGAAACTCTCTTTTTTGTACAGCTCGTAGCCCAAGTTCAATACCATCATAAAAAAGAAGGCTTGATTTTGTTATCACAATAAGTTCAGGGAAAAGAAAATGTTGCTTTTGCACTACAAATGTTGTAAAATTGTAGTGTAAAAGCAACATAGAAAGGAGTAAGCATGTCAAAAAAAGAGATTCTACTTGAATTTATAGAAAACCACAATGGTATTATCACCTATAAAGATTGTAAAGCTCTAAATATTCCAACAATATATTTGACAAGACTAGAAAAAGAAGGAATTCTATACCGCGTCGAAAAAGGAATTTTCCTAACCCAGAATGGAGACTACGACGAATACTACTTCTTTCAGTACCGATATCCGAAAGCTGTTTTCTCATATATCTCAGCGCTTTATCTGCAACAATTTACAGATGAAATTCCTCAATATTTTGACGTAACCATTCCTAGAGGTTACCGTTTTAATACTCCTCCAGCTAATCTGAACATTCATTCCGTTTCTAAGGAAAATAGCGAACTAGGAATTACTCTTGTAAAAACCCCTATGGGAAACGAGGTAAGAGTGTATGATTTAGAACGTATTATCTGTGATTTTGTGATTCATCGAGAAAAAATAGATACTGAGCTTTTTGTCAAAACACTTCAACATTACGGAAACTATTCTAAAAAAAATCTTACAAAACTCTATGAATATGCGACAAAAATGAACACCTTGGACAAGGTCAAACAAACTCTGGAGGTCCTAGTATGAATAAAGCTAAGCTAACAGCACTCTGTCATAAAATATCAAAGAATACTGGATTAACCTTTAATTCCGTGATGACCTATTACTTTCTTGAAGTGATTTTGAAAAAATTAAGTCAGAGTACCTATTCAAATCACTATATATTCAAAGGAGGATTCCTACTGTCAAATGTTATCGGAGTTGAATCTCGTAGCACGGTTGATATTGATTTTTTGTTCCATCAAATAACACTCTCAGAAGATACTGTGAAGCAGCAACTCAAGGAAATTTTAGCAGATTCCGAAGAAGGTATATCTTTTGTGATTCAATCAATCACAGCTATTAAAGAAAGTGATGACTATGGTGGCTATCGCGCAACAATTTCGTGCCAGCTTGAGAATATTAAACAAGTTATCCATTTGGATATTGCGACAGGTGATGTTGTAACTCCTCAGCCGATTACATACGACTATAAAGCTATTTTTGATGAAGACAATTTTCCAATCATTGCTTATACAATTGAAACAATTCTAGCTGAAAAACTTCAAACCATCTATTCACGTAACTTCTTGAACAGTAGAAGCAAAGATTTTTACGATGTTTATATTCTTTCAAAACTGAAGAAAGAAGACATTGACTTCATTCAGTTGAGAAATGCCTGTCAGAGAACATTTTCATATCGCGAAACAGAACTCGATTTTATAAAGATTATTGAACTACTCGAGAGGTTCAAATCTGACCCTATTCAGAATAAACAATGGCAAAATTATTCAAAAAAATATAGCTATACAAAAGGGATTTCACTTGCAGATGTTCTTGATGAGATGATTCGTCTCATAACAGTTCTCATTTCTATAAATTCTGATTAATCGTGACAAAAAAAACACAAAAGATGAGGCTGGGCAAAAACTAGCTTCTCACATATAAAAAACGAGCAATTCCAATTAGGAGTTGCTCGTTTTCCACTTCATGCTTTATAATTATAATAACCACAAAACAACTAGAAAGGCATGAAAATGTA